>NZ_MUET01000008.1:0-64379 GCF_001995685.1 Salinivibrio sp. IB282
GTCTGTCATGGGTCACGGCATGGGGATCCCATCTTGCTCAATCTACGTCCATGAGTTGATCAAAGATTACGGTGTTAAAAACGTGATCCGCGTCGGCAGCTGTGGTGCGGTTAAAGACGATGTCAAGCTGATGGATGTCATCATCGCACAAGGTGCGTCCACGGATGCGAAAGTCAACCGTACACGCTTTGGGGGTCACGACTTTGCAGCGATCTCAGAYTACCACCTGCTTGAAACAGCAGTCGGTGAAGCACGTAAGCAGAATGTTGCCGTGCGTGTCGGGAACATCTTCTCTGCCGATCTGTTCTACAGCCCAGAAGCTGATTTGTTCAACAAAATGGATAACCTAGGTATTCTGGCGGTGGATATGGAAGCGGCCGGTATCTATGGTGTCGCTGCAGAGCTGGGCGCTCGTGCACTGACCATCCTGACTGTGTCTGATCATATTATTCGCGGTGAAGCACTTAGCTCAGATGAACGTCAAAAATCATTTAACGAGATGATGACTGTTTCGCTAGAAACCGCAATCAACCTGTAAGTGTTGGTCGGAGGAAACGTGTCTAGCGGTAAACTGCCCCTCGCGGCCGGTGATTTACAGCTGAACTTCTGTAAAACCCTCACCTGCCCGAATTTTGGGTCAAAGGATGAGCAAGATTACTTGGTTCAGCACACCAATCCAGCACGACCAACCTTGGTGTGCCGTGAGTGTGGCGCGTTTCCTCCACTGTTAAATAACCATGATGTTCACGCTGAGCTAATTACTCAGCGCCAACTTCATGCCGATGGCTTGTGTGCCTGCACCAACCCAGAATGTGAACATTTAGGCAAACCCGTGCTCACGCATCGGCATTGTTATCATGCGTTCGGCTATAGTGGCGATCGTCAACGCTATCGTTGCAAAAGCTGCCAAAGCACCTTTGTCGATCGCTGGTCTGGGATCAACAAAAAAAGTGAGTTACAGCAAAAACTGTTGGCCTTTCTTTTTACTGGCCACACAGTGCGTGACATCTGCCGGCGGCTGTCGCTGAATCCGAAAACCTTCTACGATCATCTTAACCAAATAGCCGCACGTTGCCGACAAAAGCTTGCCGCTTACGATAGTCGGTTTTTAGCTGATACCTCAACCGGTCACCTAGCCAGTGTCCACACCGCATTGCAGCCCAAGAGCGACAATGGCGTGCAATGGCTAGCAACGGGTGAAGCGCATAGTGGCTACGTGCTGCAGCAAGATGTGAATTATCATGCGGATGACCATCACCACTTGACCACACACCATGACCCTTACCAACCTGATTGTCGGTTTATGTCGACGCACAGTGCGGGTCAGCCGCAAGAAACAGTGGCACGGCCAGAAGGATTATTGGGTCGGGTTGATGCCAAATACCGCGATGTCTTTGCCCGCTCGAATGTCGAAGATCCTTATACGCAGCCACTGCATTTTATTTATCCTAATCGCGGCACGCTGATCCGCYCTCAATACACCACGTATGCACACTACCTCAACCTCAAGCCGTTAATCGAACATTGGCAGCAAATTGTGGTGTTTTCGCCACAAGAGCCTTTATTGCGCTCCGCTTGCCTCTCCGTTTTTGAGGCCGATATTCGCGATAAGCGCGTCAGCCATGTATACGTCGAGCAAGATGCCGGTTGGCAGCCCGGATCAGAGCCAGAAAAAATTGATATCGTTTTGCTAAGCTGGTGGCGTRACCGTTGGGCCTTTACTCGCCGTGGCGACGGCGCTAAGGCGATCTGCGATCATGGCCAAAACAAAGGTCAAGAGGCCTATTGGTTAACCCATGCAAGCTGTGATGCATTAAAAAAATATCAACAGCACTTCCACCAGCAGTTTTCACTGTTGGTCAATGAGCCGAGACGCCGACTGCGCCCGGGTGGACTGCTACCCTTGCTTGATATCTATCGCGCATGGCACAACTTATGTTGGCAAGACCGCGCGCATCTCACCCCAGCCCAACGGCTTGGCTTGACCGAACGCCCTTTGACCTTGGCGGATCTGATGCTCTGATTGATATCGCGCGCATTCACTTGACGTGCATCGAGGTTTTTTGCCTAAATGCCCAATATCGCCGAGAAGGAAACCGCCATTGGACATTCAACTCCTGCGCACATTTATTGAAGTCAGCAAGACACGTCACTTCGGTCGTGCAGCGGACAACCTTTACCTGACCCAGTCCGCTGTGAGCTTTCGCATTCGACAACTCGAAACGCAGCTGAATACATCCCTGTTTATTCGTCAGCGCAATAATGTTCGTCTGACCGATGCGGGGGAGCGATTACTTCCTTACGCTGAAACCATGCTGCAAACCTGGCAGCGCGCCCAACAGGACGTCAGTGCGATGCACCACGCGAGCGCGCAACTGACGCTAGCCGCCTCCCCGATGCTGTGGGAACTCGATGGCGTCAGCGCATGGGTAAACCGCGTCTGTGCGGCACACGGAGACTGGTTGATCCGTACCGAATCGACGCCAGCCCAGTTGCTAGCACGCCATTTGATTGAAAAACGTATTGATGCCGGGTTGACCTCAGAGCTGCCTAAGCTTGAAGGATTACAATCGCATCACTTAGGCGATTACCAACTTCAGTTAGTCAGCCATATACCGGGGCTCACGCTGGACACGAGCGAGACCCTCCCCCTGATCTATCTCGATTGGGGCACTCGCTTTTCGCTCGAGCAAAGCCAAATTGCGTCCCTGCAACGTTCACCTGTGTTACACACCCAGTCATGCCAACTCGCATTAAACTATTTACTCGTACACGGTGGCGTCGCGTTTCTACCGTCATTAGCGGTTCATCCTTATCTCGACAATGGACAACTCCACCTGATTGACCACGGCCATATGTTGACCCATCCTCTTTACCTTACCTGGCTAACCAATAGTGATAAAAGCAACCTAATCAATGATTTAGTATCATCCGCCGGTCAGTTATAAGGGCACAGAAAAAATCGCTAAATTCACGCCTATTTCACTAGTCGACGGTCAATTTTTAGGCTATCTTAGAATCGTTAGGCAAACATTATGTGTCTAACACTTCGGCTACACATAGCACTGACAATCAACAAGCGTTAGGAAAACACCACCATGGCACAGTGGGATCAATGGTTAAAACACGGCTCGCAACAAAAAGAGAAGTTTAAATCTCGCCACCACGACGATTTTGATGACGATATGCCACGCGGCAAAAAAGACAAGAAGCGCCATAACAAACGCGCGCAACGCTCTCAATACGACGACAGTTATTTTGGAGAGGATCGCTAATCGCGAGGTAAGGCTCGCGGCATGAAGCACTGGTCATTGATAGGATAAAGGCAACGGTATCGCGTTGCCTTTTTGTTGTGGTTTTTAGACACTGGAGCACTCACTCAGGCTTGTTGCGCTTGCCACTCTGCTGCGTGTCGTTTAATCGCACGCTGTGCTAGCTGCCAACGCGGATCTTGCTGTAAGCGTTGCCAATCCACGGTTTGGCGCACCCGCAACCTGTCAGCCGCAGTAACCGACTGAATCGGCAACGCGTCGAGCACCGACACCGCACTGTGACGATCATTGCATATCAAGGCCATGTCGCATCCCGCATCAAGCGCCGCTTTGGCACGCGCGGGCGCGTCACCGAACAAATGCGCACCGCCCATACTTAAATCATCCGAGAAAATAATCCCTTTAAACCCAAGCTGTTGGCGCAAAATCTGGCTAAGCCAGTATGGCGAGCCGCTCGCAGGCAAGGCATCATGTTGTGGGTAAATCACATGCGCAGGCATCATCGCATCCACGAGCCCCTGCTCAATAAACGATTGGAAAATCGCAAAATCGTCTGAGTGCAAAATATCGCGCGTGTCCTCAGGTGTCACTAAGTGCGAGTCTTCTTTCACCCCTCCGTGTCCCGGAAAATGTTTCCCTGTCGTGGCCATGCCCGCCAGGCGCATCCCCTTAGCAAAGGCGCCGGCATAGTCGGTGATAGCTTGATGTGTTGCGCCAAAGGCGCGGTCTTTGATTGCCGCACACCCAAACCCTAAATCCAGCACAGGTGCAAAGCTAAGATCAATCCCATGGGCGATCAGCTCCATTGCCATTATCCAACCCGCCTGCTCCGCCAGCGCTGGACTGGCGCTCAACGCACCATATGACTGCGCGGCGGGGATGGGCGTAAACGCGTCGCGAAATCGCTGAACACGTCCGCCCTCTTGGTCGACGCCAATTAAGATCTCACGCCCAGCCGCAACACGAATCGATTGCGTTAGTGCACGAAGCTGCTCTGAATCGTAATAGTTGCGCGCAAATAAAATGACGCCGCCAACACTCGGGTGGGCCAAGATTTCTTTTTCTTCGTTATCGAGCTGCTCTGCATGCACATCCAGCCAAACCGGTCCCATTGTTTCTCCTTCATACGCTTGTCAACCCACTGACAACCATGCTCGGTATTCTCCACCATCATGTCTTACCGACTGATAAGATGTCAGTATCACAGACGCATAATCAAGCACTTTGCCACGTATCGCAATCTGTTTATACTCAGTGCGTTTTACCTCATCGCCATCTTATTGTTTGACTAACGTAAGGAAACACCCGATGTCACAGCCCGCCGCCGATATCTATATAGGTGTCATGTCAGGGACGAGCTTAGATAGTATCGATGTCGTCGCTGTAAGGTTTACTCACGCCGGTTACGTGGAGTCTATCGCCCGCCACAGCGATCCGCTTCCCCAAGATATTAAAACCACGGTGATTACCTTGAGCCGAGGCCATCCGATGTCGGTCAAAGCTTTGGGTGAACTCGATCGTCGTTTAGGGGAATGTTATGCCAATGCTATCAATACCTTACTTGAACAAGCAGCATTACGGCCCAAGCATGTCGCCGCCGTCGGTTGTCATGGTCAAACCGTCTATCACCAACCCAGCGGTGATTATCCATTCACCATGCAGCTTGGCGACGCCAATGTGATTGCAGCGCGAACCGGCATTACCACCGTCGCTGATTTTAGGCGCAAAGACATGGCGTATGGCGGCCAAGGCGCGCCTTTGGTGCCCGCCTTTCACAATGATTACTTTGCTGATAGCGAACAAGCCACCGCGGTGGTGAATATCGGCGGTATTGCCAACGTATCGATGATTTGCCCTGACCGCCCCTTGTATGGCTTTGATACGGGCCCTGGGAATATGTTGATGGATGCCTGGACGCAGCGTCACCGCCATCAAGCCTATGATAAAGATGGCGAGTGGGCAGCCACCAGCTGCGCGTATCAACCCTTACTCAACCGCCTGTTGTCTGACGCCTACTTCTCACGTCCCGCCCCCAAAAGTACCGGGCGGGAATACTTCAATCTTGACTGGCTCGATCGCCAACTGCTCGCGTTTTCACTCTCTCCAGACCAAGTGCAAGCGACCTTGCTGGCATTGACCGCCGAAAGTATTGCATTAGCCATTCGTCCATTAGAACGTGGCCGCGTCTTCGTGTGTGGCGGTGGCGCGCACAATCAAGCATTGATGCATGCGCTACAACAGGCACTTCCGCAATGGTCGATTGCACAAACTGACGATGCCGGGATCAGTTGCGACGATATGGAAGCTATTGCCTTTGCTTGGCTAGCCAGACAAACCCTTAATCACCAACCAGGCAACGTGCCCGCCGTGACGGGCGCAACGCAAGCCTGTTGCCTTGGTGCCATTTATCTACCTTACTGAGGAACGATTATGTCAGCCCCCAGCGTCGATCAGCTAAAAGGCTTACTCTCAGAAACACGCAACCCGCATACACTGACGATCGACCAACAAGACACACTGGGCTTGGTGGCGATGATTAACGCAGAAGATAAAGGAGTCGCCGCCGCCGTGCAGACGCAGCTCCCTGCGATTGCCAACGCGGTCGATGCGATTGCGGCAAGCTTTAACCAAGGCGGCCGTCTTATCTACATCGGGGCGGGAACCAGTGGTCGACTTGGCGTGCTTGACGCCGTGGAATGCCCGCCCACCTTTGGGGTTAATAATCAGCAGGTCATAGGACTGATTGCCGGTGGCGAACCTGCCATGTTCGTTGCCCAAGAAGGTGCCGAAGATAACCCTGATGCGGGTAAATCGGATTTGGTCGCGCAACACCTCACCGCGAAGGATGTAGTGGTCGGCATCGCCGCCAGTGGTCGCACCCCTTATGTCCTCGGTGCACTCGATTATGCCCAGAAAATCGACGCGGTGACGGTCGCGCTGTCATGTAATCCCCATGCGGCGATCAACACCCACGCCCAGATTGCCATTACACCCGAGGTTGGCCCCGAAGCGCTCACGGGCTCAACCCGAATGAAATCAGGTACGGCGCAAAAAATGGTATTAAATATGCTAAGCACCGCCGCGATGATAAAGACAGGCAAGTGCTATCAAAATTTGATGGTCGATGTAAAAGCTAGCAACGATAAACTGGCGACCCGTTCAACGTTGATCGTGATGGAAGCGACAGGGTGTGAAGAAGATACCGCGACACATGCCCTTTCACGCGCTGATGGCGAAGTAAAAGTCGCGATCTTGATGATCTTGGCCGACCAGGATCCCGCTACAGCCCGGCAACGCCTTCAGCAGGCCAATGGGCACCTGCGTGATGCGCTGGCGTTAGGGTAATACTCGACAAGCCTTATCCATCTGAGGAGGAGCGCAGGCTTTTCTCTTGCAATATCGCCGTCGGTTGCACACTGTCCATGCGCTCAACATAAGCCTGATATTGTTGGAACGGAAGCGGGCGAGAGTAATAATAGCCTTGTGACACATCGACGCCATACCGGCGTAACAGGGCCTCCGCTTCCTCTGTTTCCACGCCCTCAGCAACAACCATTACCCCTAGTGAGCGGGCCATGTCTGTGGTGGCGCGAACAATGCTTTGATGACGGCCGCTCTTGTGCAGATCTCGCACAAAACTGCGATCAATTTTGAGCTCAGTGAATGGGAGTTGAGAAAGGAAATACAACGAGGAATAGCCCGTGCCGTAATCATCGATCGATACTTCAATCCCACTGGCAGACAGTGCTGAAATCAGTTGTTTCAGCCAGTTATAGTCCTCGACCATCACTGATTCTGTCAGTTCCAACGAGATGAGGTTTGTCGGTATATGATATCGGTGCGCCAGCTCAACCACACGATTGGCTAAGTCGGGGATATAAATATCAGACGCACTGATATTGATGGAAAGGCGGCGRCAATGGCCGTTACGGATAAGCTGCGCTTGTTGTTGAAACGCGCGTTTCATCACCCATAAAGTAAGATTATTAATGATCCCAACATCTTCCGCCATTTGCACAAAGACTTCAGGCGATATTTGCCCATACTCAGGGTGCGTCCAGCGCGCTAAGACTTCCGAACCATGGATAGAGCCGGTGCGCAAGTCAATCTGCGGTTGATGATAAAGCTCGAGCTGATCATTCCCGATGGCGTCTCTTAAATCGGTCACGAGTGAAACATGCAGTTGATGATGTCGCTGCTCGTCGGAGTTAAAGCGTGCATAGTGAGTAGTGAGTGACTGGTGTTGAGCAATAGCGCTTAGGGCACGGCTGATTAATAAGCTCGGATGATCACCATCGGTGGGGTAGTGACAAGCACCAATCCGGACTCTCACTTGTGTGACAAACCCACCAACACACAATGCACCATTTAACTCTTTAATCAGGGCATCGATGATACGATCACAGGCTGCGCTGTCAGCATCATCCATAAAAAAAGCAAATACACCTTCTTTTAAGCAGCCCAAGCGATAAGCTGGCATGTCAGTGTCCGTTTTTATAAAGATCACAGGCGGTGCAGCCAGGACATCACTGATACGCTCCGCAATCGCGGTGATGTATTCCTCTCGGGTGTGCTCATCTAAATACGGTAAGAGGCTGGTATAATTATCTACCGAGAGACAATATAAATTGAAAGTCATATGCCGACTGATCAAGTCGTCGATCATCATATGTAACACATTATTATTCGGTAAGTAGCTTAAGGTATCGTAGGTGAGCGCTTGCATTTCTTGTAACCGTTGGTACCGGAAACGCTCAGCCAACGCCAAGGTAAACGAGATCATGGTGATGCCCAGCAACATCATCAGGGCATAACGCGATAGTAAGCTGTATTCAACGTAATTGAGCATCAAGGCATAAAGCATCACGCCACCCATGATGGCGGGGATCCAGCTCATGGAAAAAAGAAAGAGCCAAGACTTTCTCGGCTGCCATTGCAACCATAGGTAGTAGGCTAGCAAGCCATAAACTGGCAATTGCGCGATAAAAACGAATGCCAGTGACACATACGTCGGGGTAATAAAACTTAATACAGCTAAGCCAAATAGCCCTCCACAAGTCATATAAAACAGTGATCTGGCACGCTGATAAAGCCGACTTCGCTCAAAGTCTAAAAAATAATAAGTAAACCACAATCCCGCCATGAGTAAGCAAACGGCCAACGCAACCAAGTGGTTACTGATGACTATTTGAACCGTATCTGGCAAAAAGTAACGACTGAAACCGTGATTCACGCTCACGAGCATCGCACTCATTAGGGCAACGGGAACAAAAAGGAGATAGACGCGTTGACGGCTATAGACATACACCCCAGCACTATACAGCGCCACCATAACCGTAAAGGTGACAAATCCCCCCCAGACCAAATGCACCGATCTGGACAGATGATCAAACGCGTGGTGCGACATCACACTTAACGGCATGATCGCCATATCATTCGAGGTGACTTTGAGCAGTAATTGGTTGTCGCGATCAGGGAGTAAATTGATCGGAATAGAATCGGGCATTGGCAAGCGATTCAAGCGTGCCGGTGTTTTATCCCCTGCTTTTATCTGTGAGCGCACCTGATCGCTATCCAAGATATGGTAGGCGTCCAAATAGTCAATCAGTGGGTTATCGGTGAGCACATGAATGTCGCGCTCAGCCAAGCCACGATAATTAAAATCAAGCTTGATCCAATAGGTTTGATAAGCCAGCTTCCACGGAATGTCACGCGCGCTATCGGCTGGCGTAAACGGCGCATGATCCAACACATAGTTAAGAGAGAGGCCGTTGGTCTCATCAATGAAATAACTATAGTCGGTGCTGACCAGTGATTGCGCAGGGGCGGTGGTGCGGCTCAAACTCGTCATCCAAAACCCGACAGCCAATACAACCACCAATGAGAACAAGGTCGTCACCCAAATAAGGGGCTGCCGAGACTGTAGTGCGTGCATAAACATACACTCCTTAACCAAAAACGAGTCTGCCGCCCGAGGTTACTCCCCTTCCCTTGTACTTCTTGCGATTTAATCTGCTCGGAATGCTGGCGGGACGTAATAAAAATAGATAGTGATGGCTACTTTTTCAAACAGAACGCCTTTAAAAACGCTGCCTATACGATTAATCAGAGGGTTACATAGCGCGTCGTAGAAGCCAAAACAAATGAACATAAGTTTTAAAATGGAACATTTGTTCAATCATCATAAGCGCGATACACTGAGACCCATTACAGTGAGCCGTACTGTGTGCGGTGAGTTTGATCCGATCGATGAGCGAGACCAACATCCATGAGTACGCCAACGTCCCCAGATAACGTTCACGAAGACACAGATTTGCTGACCGAAATCGCCATTCTGTATTACCAGCAAAGCGCGACCCAAGAGGAGATCGCACGCAAATACAAAATAAGTCGCCCCAAAGTCAGCCGTCTACTCCGAAAAGCACGCGAGGAAGGGATCGTTGAAATCACGGTGAAGTTTCATCCCGTGCATAGCGCGCAATTAGAACAAAGGCTCATGGCGCGATTTAATCTCAAACGCGCATTAATTTCTCTCGACCAACCCAGTCCCGAAGAGCAGCGCACTCAAGTCGCGACCCTGGTTTCCACTTATTTAGATGGCAACCTCAACGACGGCATGGTAGTCGCGGTGGGGCAAGGTCAAAACGTCGCGGCGGTGGCTGATCACCCAGGGGTCGTCTCTCATCGCCAAACGCGCTTTGTTTGTGCGATCGGCGGTACCCACCGAAGTGGTGATGCCTTTAACGCGGATCATATTTGCCGGCGTCTCGCCAAAAAATTTGGTGGCAGCAGTGAAACTCTGTATGCCCCCGCCTACGTCGATAACGAGTCAATCCAGCAAGTGTTTGTCTCTCACCCCAATATCAGTGAAACCTTGAATCAGGCGAGAAAGGCAGAGTTTGCACTGGTCGGCATTGGCGATATGGACGAAAATAGCCATATGGTCAAATTAGGCTGTTTTACCGCACGCGAATTTGTTGAAGCACGTGTTAACCATGGTATTGTCGGAGACATCGGTGGCTTTGATTTTTTCCGCCTTGACGGACAACCCACCGACAATTTGATGCGAGGGCGCGTGGTTGGGCTAGCCATGCCTGACTTGGCACGTATTCCCAGTGTCATCGCCATGGCCAGTGAAAGTCGTAAAGCCTTGTCGATACTCGGCGCTTTGCGCACTGGGGTGATTGATGTGTTGGCGACCAGTGCCAGCTGCGCAATGGCGCTGCTCAACATGTCTGAGCCTGCCCCCGATGAAGCAGCGTTCACGTTTCAACAGGATGAGTAAATCCGTGACCAAAGAGTGAGACTTAACTCTCTTTATGTCGCAATACAATTGACAAGTGACGTAAAAAACTCAAAGATCGTCACATCATTTGCTCAGACGCGTTGCATCTGTTCATATTCAGAGCAAGCGTTAGCACGTCATACGGCGTCTGGGCCTACCACGTAAAGAAGGTGAGTGAAGATGAGCAACAAACTGGACCAACTCCGTGCCCTAACCACAGTGGTCGCTGACACAGGCGACATCGAAGCGATTAAAAAATACCAACCGCAAGATGCCACAACCAACCCTTCTCTGATCCTCAAAGCCGCGCAAATCAAAGAATATGCGCCGCTGATCGATGAAGCGATTGCTTATGCAAAATCACACAGCAGCGACGCAGACCAACAGGTTGCCGATACCTGTGACCGTCTCGCCGTCAATATTGGTAAAGAAATCCTCAACGTGATCCCTGGCCGTATTTCTACCGAGGTAGATGCACGTTTGTCTTACGACACAGACGCGAGTGTGGCTAAAGCGCGCAAGCTTATCAGCATGTACAACGAAGCGGGGATCAGCAACGAGCGCATTCTGATCAAACTGGCGTCAACTTGGGAAGGCATCCGCGCTGCAGAAATCCTGGAAAAAGAAGGGATCAACTGTAACCTGACGCTCTTATTCTCATTCGCACAAGCACGTGCCTGTGCCGAAGCGGGTGCTTACCTGATTTCACCGTTTGTGGGCCGCATCATGGATTGGTACAAAGCCAAAGAAGGCCGCGATTTCGAGGCGGCTGAAGACCCAGGTGTTAAATCCGTCACCACCATCTACAACTACTACAAAGCCCACGGCTACGACACCGTCGTGATGGGCGCGAGCTTCCGTAACACGGGCGAGATTTTAGAGCTGGCTGGCTGCGATCGTCTCACCATCAGCCCACAGCTTCTCCAAGAGCTGAGCGACGCCGACGGTGACGTGCCTGTGAAACTCAAAGACGCGGGAGCCACCGAGCAACGCCCAGCGCGTATGACCCACGCCGAATTCTTATGGGAGCACAACCAAGACGCGATGGCGGTTGAGAAGCTCGCAGAAGGCATCCGCAATTTCGCGGTTGACCAAGGCAAGCTTGAAGATATGATTCGCGAACAACTGTGATCCAACACAAAGCGTGATTTAACACAATAAAAGCGGCTGAGTCCGCTTTTATGATACTGTTTGACCCTATTTCACCTGTTCAACCTGTAGGTAAACACATGGAACGCAAAATGCTAGCTAACGCCATCCGCGCCCTTGCGATGGACGGTGTGCAAAAGGCCAAATCTGGTCACCCAGGCGCCCCAATGGGCATGGCTGATATCGCCGAAGTCTTGTGGCGCGACCACATGAACCACAACCCACAAAACCCAGATTGGGCCAACCGTGACCGTTTCGTACTGTCAAACGGCCACGGCTCTATGCTGATTTATTCGTTACTGCACCTGACCGGCTATGGCGTATCCATTGACGATCTTAAACAGTTCCGTCAATTGCACTCGAATACCCCAGGCCACCCTGAATATGGTTACGCACCGGGAATTGAAACCACCACAGGTCCTCTCGGCCAGGGCATTACCAATGCCGTGGGTATGGCAGTGGCAGAGAAATCGCTCGCGGCGCAATTTAACCGCGACGGCCATGACATTGTCGATCATCATACCTACGCATTCTTGGGTGATGGCTGCTTGATGGAAGGCATCTCGCACGAAGCATGCTCACTCGCCGGCACCCTAGGCTTGGGCAAACTGATCGCTTTCTGGGATGACAACGGCATTTCTATCGACGGTCATGTGGAAGGTTGGTTCTCTGACGATACCGCGAAACGCTTTGAATCTTATGGCTGGCATGTGATCCCTGCCGTCGACGGCCATGATTCGGCAGCCATTCAAGCGGCCATCGAAGCGGCAAAAGCAGAAACTGGCAAGCCGACATTGATCTGCACCAAGACCACCATCGGTTACGGCTCACCCAACAAAGCAGGCAGCCATGACTGCCACGGTGCGCCACTGGGTGATGACGAAGTACAAGCTGCGCGTGAATTCCTCGGTTGGGAGCATGGCCCATTTGAGATCCCACAAGATATTTACGCACAGTGGGACGCCAAAGAGGCCGGTGCGGCCAAAGAAGCCGCGTGGAACGAGAAATTCGCTGCCTATCAAGCACAGTATCCAGAGCTAGCCGCTGAGTTTACTCGTCGCATGAAGGGTGAGCTGCCAAGCAACTGGGACAGCGAAACCCAGAAGCTCATCAAAGATCTACAGGCCAACCCCGCCAAAATTGCATCGCGTAAAGCGTCACAAAACGTGTTAGAAGCATTTGGCAAGCTACTGCCAGAACTGCTCGGTGGCTCTGCTGACTTGGCACCGTCTAACTTAACCATGTGGTCAGGCTCGAAAGCGATCAGCGCAGACGATGCTAGCGGTAACTACCTGCACTACGGTGTGCGTGAGTTTGGTATGACCGCCATTATCAACGGTATTGCCCTGCATGGCGGGTTTGTACCTTACGGCGCCACCTTCCTGATCTTTATGGAGTACGCCCGTAACGCGATGCGCATGGCCGCGTTGATGAAGGTGCAAAACATTCAAGTGTATACCCACGACTCGATTGGCCTGGGTGAAGATGGTCCAACTCACCAGCCGGTTGAGCAAATGGCCACTTTGCGCCAAACGCCGAATATGAGCATGTGGCGCCCGTGTGACCAAGTTGAATCTGCGGTCGCGTGGAAAGCAGCGGTTGAGCGTAAAGACGGCCCAAGTGCCCTGGTGTTCTCGCGCCAAGGCCTGGCTCAGCAAGAGCGCGATGACGCACAATTGGCTAACATTGCTAAAGGTGGCTACATCCTAAAAGATGCAGCGGGTAAGCCTGATCTGATCTTGATTGCGACCGGCTCTGAAGTCGAATTGGCGATGGAATCAGCCGCGAAACTAAGCGAAGCCGGCAAACAAGTGCGTGTCGTCTCTATGCCAAGCACTGACTTGTTCGATAAGCAAGACGCCGCCTACCGCGAGTCCGTGCTGCCATCAGACGTGACAGCACGTATTGCCATTGAAGCGGGTATCGCCGATTACTGGTACAAGTACGTGGGTCTCGACGGCCGTGTTGTCGGTATGACTACCTTCGGTGAGTCAGCACCAGCTGACGAGTTGTTCAAAATGTTCGGCTTTACCGTTGAAAACGTGGTTAACACCGCTGAAGAGTTGCTCGCTTAATCGCACCTTCACGGCACGTTAATTCAGCTAAGGCCAGTCAGCGATGACTGGCCTTTTTACATCACACCGTTAAGGCATTCATCCAAAGTTGAATAAAAATACTCACAACGCTTTACAAGTGAGTGGATTGCTGTATGGTGAACACAGCTCTGGAACATGGAGCATCAATGATACATCAAGTAAAAGTCAACATAAGCTACGCTATTATCAATATTATAGAGTTTCTAACGTTACCCGCTTTCGCTTTTAGACATTTCATCGACTCCGTTCAAAGCTATCCTATTTTTTGTAATTTAAGAGAGAATGATTATGTCTAATCAAGCAACTGGTATCGTAAAGTGGTTTAACGAAGAGAAAGGTTTCGGTTTCATCACTCGTGACAACGGCGAAAAAGACGTGTTTGTACACTTCCGTGCGATCGTTGGCGAAGGTTTCAAAACCCTAACTGAAGGCCAGCGTGTGAACTTCACCGTTGAGCAAGGCCAAAAAGGCCCACAGGCGTCTGACGTTACTGTAGCGTAAGAAGCCAGACCTAATTGATAGAGGGCGCTCAGGCGCCCTTTTTTGTGCCTATCATTTGGCGAACGTGATCAACACGGCGAATGGCAAACGATAGGCACAACACATTTTCACAAAAAGCCCCAGCTGTCTGGTGTCTCACCAAGCTGGGGCTTTTTATCAGAGTAACCGACCAAGGTCACTCACTACCTGTGACTTAATCAGCCTCGGTGCATTTGCTGACGTTTTTTCAAAAACGTTAACCAGCTTTCTACCGCCTCATCAGGGGCAATCTTTTTAGCAATACGTGCTTGCTTGAAGGCCTGGTCAAACTGCTTCAGTTTGTAGTAGGCGCGCACTTTTGTCAGCGCTATCTCTTTGGCAGACGCCCCTTTCCCCGCCTTATCAAGCGAAGTAAGTGCTTGCTGATAGTCGCCTTGCTGAATTTGCATTAACGCCAATTGCCAATGGTACTGACGGTCTTTTTTTGCCGCCAATTGCCAAGCTGAAACAGCCTGAGGCCATTCCCGCGCTTGCTGCCATAGGCTTGCTTGCTGCGCGAGCGTTTGCGCATCTTGTTCGTTCTCAGGCAAGCGTTTGAGCCACGTCGCTGCCCGTTCAGGCACGCCGACATTGGCATACAGCTGCGCCACCGTGCGCTGCTCACTGGGTTCAAGCTCCACCCCTTTACGCTGGGCGAGTAAATAGGTGCTGATCGCCTCTTTTGGCTGCTCTAAGCGCACATAGTTGGCCGCCAATTGGCGCCACCATTGCTTGTTTTCAGGCTCGCGCTTCAACAATGCTTTAAGCGTCGGGGTCGCCCCACGCCATTGCTCGAGTTGTAGCTGCGCGCCCAACTTCAACGACAGCGCCGACACACTGGTGTTATTTTTCACAACGCCCTGATACGCCGGATAGGCGCTTAATACCTTACTCCACTGTTCACGCTGATAGTGCGCCTGCAGAATGCGCAGCCACACATCTTCACTTTGATCCGTCTTTTCTTTGGGGATCGCGCGAGCCAACGGATAGTAGTATTGCAGCGCCGACGCATACTGGCCATCAATCAACAATAAATCAGCGAGCATGCGCTTGGTTTGCCAGGCTTGCGCGTCTTTGAGCTGTTCACTGTCGACCGCGCGTTGAATATGGACAATCGCCTTATCGTTATTGCCATATTGCCAATAGAACACCCCCAACGCCCGGTTTACAAAGGCCTTATCGTAGGCGCGCTCAGCAGACAGCGCTTCAAGCACGGCAATCGCCTCACCCAGTTTGGCGTCTTGCTCTAACGTTTGTGCTTTTTCAATCGAGCGTGCCACCGATGGCGAAAGCTGCGCAGCGGCTGGCAGCGAAATGACCAATACGAAGGTAACAATGAGTCGTTTAAACATTAGCGTAAGTTAAACTCCAGTTTCACCTGTTGACCGGGTTGAGCCACGGCCTCTCCGTTAACCACTTTCGGCTCATACTTCCATTTACGCAGCGCGCGTAACGCCTCTCGCTCAAAGACGCGCGGCGGGTTGGCATCAACCACGGTCAAATCTTGTGGGCGTCCCGATGGACTAATGGTAAAGCTTACCACCACGAATCCCTCTAGGCCGCGGCGCATGGCGCGTGGCGGATAATTCGGCTCGACCCGAAATAGCGGCATCGCCTGCTGGTTGTTCGGCCCGGTGCTGACATTTAAGTCGCCGAGCGACGGCGCTTGCACCATCACCCCTTGAATATTGCTTTGCACATTCAAGTTCGGCATATCCGGCTGTGACGCGGCGCTGGATTGTGTCTGCGTTTGCGTCACCGGCGTCGGTGGATCAGGCACCTCTGGCGGTGTCGGGCGCTCCGGGACACTGCGTTGACGACGTTGTACCTCGGTATCCGGCTCTTGCATGAAAATATCAATGCTTACCGACTCAGCCTTCTCTTGAGGCCGCTGAGACGATTGTCCGACCATCAGCGCCATCAACATAAACAGGCCAAGCGTAAACACCAACGCCGCCGGCAATGAGATTAGCCATCGCTTCATTACGGCGACTCCGTGGCCAACGCAATGCTGCCAATGCCGGCCCCTTTCGCCGCATCCATGACTTCAACCACCGTCCCGTTGTACGCCAACTCATCGGCTTGAATCACCAGCGAAGCATCGGGTTTATCGAGCAATAGATGCTCAAGCGTCGCTTCGACACGTTCCACATCGACAAGGCGCTTATCAATGTACACCTCATTCGAGGCGGTGACCGCGACAAAAATACCCGCCTCTTTCTGACTGGTTGAGTGGCTGGCTTCCGGGCGGTTTACTTCCACGCCAGACTCGCGCACAAAGGAGCTGGTAACAATAAAAAAGATCAGCATGATGAACACAATGTCCAACATGGAGGTTAAATCAACCTGCGCTTCCTCGCGCTGTTTTTGGGCTCGAATCAATCGCATTACTGACTCCGAAGCGCCTGCTCCAGCGCGACTTCACGACGCTGACAGGCTTTAACTAAACGGGCATGGGCAAACATACCGGCCAAGGCAGCCACCATACCTGCCATCGTGGGTAAGGTTGCCATTGAAATACCTGAGGCCATTAAACGGGGCTCACTGGTGCCTTGACTGGCCATGACATCAAACACAGAAATCATCCCCGTGACCGTGCCTAACAGCCCCAACATCGGGCAAATAGCCACCAAGGCTTTAATAAAGCCAAGATAACGGCCGAGATCCTGTTGGGCTTGAAACAACCAGCCTTGGCGAATGGCGCGTGCATGCCAAGAATGATGATCGGTACGCGCCTGCCACGCGGCGATCCACGCGCGACGTTGTGCGGGGAATCGTGAATAGAGATATAGCAGGCGTTCAATCACCAACACCCAGCACACCATTACCACCACACCTAACCACCAAAGCACGGGCCCACCTTGCGCCATAAAATGACGCAAGGTGCTCAAAATATCCTGCTGGCCAAGCTGTGAAAATAACGCCACGTCTATCATGCCGCTTGTCCGGTTTCCACTCGCTGATCACTGTTTTCAGCTTGTTCCGCCACCAGGCTAATGCTTTGTTTTTCCAACATGCCACGAATGTGATCGGCTTGCCCACTCAAGATGTTATGCGCCAGCAGTAGCGGAATGGCGGCAATCAAGCCAAGCACTGTGGTGACCAGAGCCATCGAGATGCCATCCGCCATCACTTTCGGATCGCCATTACCAAACTGGGTGATCACCTGGAAGGTCTCGATCATCCCGGTCACCGTCCCCAGCAAGCCAAGCATCGGCGCCAATGCAGCAAGCAGTTTCAGCATCGATAGGCCTTTTTCACAGCCTTGCTGTTCATCCACCACCGCTTCCAATAAACGCAGCTCCAGTGATTCCACATCGCGCTTTGGTGCATCATGATAGACCTTCAGCACACGGCCAAGCGGATTATCCTCCGGTGATTCTGGGTGTTTAAGCTGGCGATGCATTTTGGCGTGAACCGAGAGCAAGACTGCCCCACGGTATAGCGCAATGAGCAAGCCGACAGCCAATAGGGTCGCGATCACTTTGGCAACGAAGCCACCCTGCGCAAAGCGTTCGCTCAAGCTTGGCGCATTTTCTAGCTGCCCAAGTAACGTGCCACGTGACGGATCGACGAGCACGGTCTCACCGACGTTGGCGATGGCTTGTTCAAGCTTTGCTGATGTTAAAGTGTTGTCCGGTTGTGCCCGGTACGGGACAGCCACTTGTCGTTCAGCTTGCCAGTTTAAATACCCTTGCTCATTCACCAGCCCAAGGTTACCCACTCGCACCACCGACTGCTCAGACGATACACCTTGCGCATTCACCACAGGTAAAGAAAGGGTTTGCAGCTGACCGCTGGTTTGCATTTGCGTGAGCATGCCCTGCCACAGGCTATTAAGCTGCTTGAGCGAGGGTAAGGTATCCGCGGCCACAATATCTGCCACCGTTTGATTAAACGCAGGCTGAGTGATCGCCACATAACTCGACGCGCCGTCGGTCTGGATGGTTTTACTTGCTTGGCGCACCACACCAAACAACTCACCCAAACTGCCCGACTCCAAACGCAGCTTATCTTCCAAAGACGCCAGTTGTTCCTCGTTATCGCTGAAGGTGTCACTCAATTGCTCTGTTTCCGCCTCTAACGCATTGCGCGTGGCTTTGAGCTGATTGAGTTTCGCGCGCAATTCACGCTCGGTCAGCGCGAATTGTGCTTCTCGCGCTTGGTTATGCTCACTCGCCTGCTGATGCGCCTTTTGGGTTTGCTCGACAAGATCATCGGCGTGGGTAAAAGGCGCCATCGCGGCAAAACAGGTTGCGACAATAAGGGTTTTCCAACTCATRACTTCACCCCTTGATTAGCACTCAATGGCAGAGATAACAACGACGGTGCCATTTGCTTTTGCGCCACCGCAAAGGCCTTATCCACCGCTTCCGCGACACTGGCATCCAGCGCGACCCACTGATCATCACGGGCGCTCCACAGCCAATGCTGCTGACCATCTAAGCTACGCGCCACCAGCGACATTCGACCCAAGTGCAACACATCCACCTGGTGATCTCGACCATTAAGCACAACGGTATCTTGATAGGCATCAAGCTTGCTGCCATAGTCTCGCTCAATTTGATACGCCTCGAGAATACGACGGAATTTCTCTGAGTCCGCCACATCGGCACGGCCCATCATCGCCTTAAGTTTTTGCAAACGGGCTTGGCGTTGGTCGGCTTTAAGAGGAATATCCTTGGCAAGCCACTGCTCGAGCCCACCCAACATGCGATACATCAACGGCACGATGCCTTGGCGAGTGTCTTTGATCTCGTCGATTTGATTCCGCAGGCTGGTCGCCTCTTTATCCTGATTGACCACCAAGTTTTGCAAGTGATCGCGATAGATTTCCAGGTTACTAATCTGTGCCTGCAGCTGCTCAATTTCTTGGCGCATGGCCAAGCTGCTATCAGAGTGGCGATTAATCCGTGACTGTGACTGCGCGGCCTCTTGGGTAGTGTTACCCTCGATAGCTTGCGCTTTTTCGAGTTGATCCGCACTCACTACTGGCGTAAACGCCAAACAGGACGCAACGCCYAGCACGAGCCGAAATGAAGACGATTTTATCATGGTGATATCTACAAACATGCATGGTGATATGGCTTGCGCCATAAACAAAAGTGAGAATAGTTTCTATTTGCGTGTAATGTACCGAGTTTGGCGGAAAAGATCTAGCCTAGCAGGCCTAGAAACGCGGGAATATTGCCCATATCGAGTCATGATGAGCTGACGGTGAAACAAGGCGGGATAGCGCATGTGCCTCGCGAGTGAGCAGTATCTCGACCATCAAACAGGTCAACATGCTCGAGCTCAATCAGCCACCATAAATCCTGTCACGGCCTTGGTGCTTGGCGTCATACATAAGCTTGTCTGCCCTCACTAATAGTGTGCGGAGCGAGTCCTCTTTTTCTAATTGAGCTAAACCGACACTCACGGTTAGCGACAAAGCAGGGGCTTGTTCAATGTTTGCCTTTCTCAATTTATCGGCGATACGCGTCATCACCTCGTGAGCCTCACGGCGATGACAGCCAGGGAATGCGAGTAAAAACTCTTCACCTCCCCAACGTGCTACCAGATCACTTTTTCGACATTCGCCTCTTGCCAAGTCAGCAAATATCGTTAGCGCTTTATCACCGACATCGTGCCCGTATGTGTCGTTGATGTTTTTAAAGTTATCAAAGTCCACCAGTGCAATACTCAGCGGCTGCTCATCCGCAAAAGCTTGCATTATTATTTGTCTTAGCGCTTTATCACCATAGCGACGGCTATAAAGACTCGTGAGTGAGTCTGTATTCGCTAACCGCGTGATTTCTTCCTTGGCTTGCTTTAATTCACTGATATCCCTCATTCTGGCCAATTCATGCCCGAGCCAGTCAGCAAATAGTTTTATCATTTCATAATCTTGCCGAATAAACGGACGGCAGGGACTCGCGCTCGAGAAGTTGACCGTACCGTAACGTTGACCGTCGACAAAAATCGGTGCGCCTAGGTACGCTTCTAAGCCAARGTTTTTAAAGCACGGATGCTCAGCTATTTCACTGGAAGAGACATGGTGAAAGCCTTGCACATCGTTGGCTTTGTAAACATGACTACAGTAAGTGCCCTTCAAGTCAAACACCGTGCCCTCTTCAATCGCGTCGTCAGGGTGATGGGCGTGCTTCACGATATAGTCATCGTCAATGATCTCACTGACAATACCGATAGGCAGCCCGAACATTTCGCACCCTAATGCCAGGATCTCGAGTGTTCGCTCACGAAATGATAGCTGTCGATTAGATGTAACGCTGTGGAGTTTGTTCAGCCCATACTCTGCTTTGAGTTTGACCGTTTCATCGGTTATTAGTCCAACGTACAACGCATTAACGCCGTCGTCATTTCGAATGATACCGCCGTTTAACCGACCTTTAAAAACGTCACCATACTTAGTGACACAATCGATGTAAAAGGTCTCGTTAGGGTTGTCACTGCGGGCGTTGGCGATCACTTGGCCGACACGAAGAAAATCACTTTCACTCGCATAAAGGATTTGCGTTGGTTTTCCTATCACTTCATCGTACTTATAACCAAAACAATCAGTAAAGCTTTGATTTACGTGTATAATCTCTCGGGACTCATTCGCAATGAGAACCGCTTGATCTAAGTTATCAAAAGCTCTAAAAAGCATAGAGAGCTGAGTAGAATTAAAGTACTTCTCTGGCATCATCATGTCTTATTATGTCGATGAATAGATATAAATAATAGCCTAGTCAACAGGGATATTTCTACTAAAAGTCTGATTAATGAGACAGATATTAAGTTTGTACTCATTCCGCTGGGATGAAACTTTCTCTCGTTCCCACGCTCCTGCGTGGGAATGCCTACCAAAGTTATCTCCTAGCTATCATACTTTTCCGCCAACGCCTTTAAACTTATCGACAAACGCAGCAATTGTGTCACGATTGAACCTCCCAATGGCCGACTTTATCAGAGCCGACCCGTTTAATCCTTTGCGCTTGCTGTAACTTGGCCAAGGCGCGACCAATGGTGCGAATGTCTTTGCCGATCCGCTCGGCCAGCTGCGGCCGCGTGAGCGTTTTATCGGCCACTAGCAGGGCGATGATAGCCTCCGCCGTCTTCAATCCTTGAATATCCACCGCATTAATATCATTTAAAGAGGCATTTACAGGGGCGTTTCTCGTTCCCACGCTCCTGCGTGGGAATGCATACCTCGCTACCACTTGCGACAAACCGCCAGCAGCCCCGGCGTGTCCATGTAATCTCTGGCACTCGAATAACGCCAGTGAGCTACTTCACCTCTCGTTCCCACGCTCCCGCGTGGGAATGCATACCTTGCTACCATTCGCGACAAACCGCCAGCAGCCCCGACGCGCCCTCGTAATCTCTGGCACTCGAATAACGCCAGTGAGCTGCGTCATCAACATAGCCCCGCTTCACCGGATTTTGATGAATGTAGTCGATTTTCTGCCACATCATGGCGTCGCTTTGTATCAATTCAGGATGCACACCCTCCTGCCAAAACTGATAAGCGCGGTCACCTTTGTGGGCTTTTTTATAAAACGCCAATTGATCCAAAATTTGCTTAACGTTGCGCTCAGCAAGGTATTGAATCAGATTTCTCGCCGTCCATGATTTCAGTCGAGCGATATCACGATCCAATGCCTGACTTTGCAACACTAAATGACAGTGGTTTTCTAGCACCACCCAAGCATAAACATTAAGGCCATCTCTGCTTAAAAAACGCAACGCATCAAGCAAGATATTGACGGTGTCGGGACGAGTAAAAACAGGGATCCAGTGCAGTACGGTCAAGGTCACGAAGTGCGGTAAGTGAGGCTCGGTGATTTTGTAGCGGCTTCTCCCCATGACTCACACTCCATATGCATTACCACGCCGGAGCGTGGGAACGAGGTACGACTTCTACCCATTATTCACACTCCGTATACACTCCCACACCGGAGCGTGGGAACGCGCGAACAGCGCTCAAACCCAAACATAGGGCGCTTTATTCAGAATGCGCTCTCGATTAGCTTACAACTTCCTGCCATTTCGAGTAACTCGTAACAACATCATGTTTCGCGTTCGCACTCGTAATCTCTGCATTAATTTTTTCAGAGAATTTATCTCGTTCCCACGCTCCTGCGTGGGAATGCATACCTCGCTACCACTCACGACAAACCGCCAGCAGCCCCGACGCGCCCTCGTAATCTCTGGCACTCGAATAACGCCAGTGAGCCGCTTCATCTCTCGTTCCCACGCTCCTGCGTGGGAATGCATATCGAATTGATCCCCCTGCTAGTGATCACAAAGCCATCAAAATCACCACTCAGAGGTGTCATAAAATCCAGTCAATACTGCGAAGTGAACCGCAGCAGTGATAAACTGCGCCCATTCGTTCTCTCGTTCCCACGCTCCTGCGTGGGAATGCATATCAAAGTTATCTGCTAACAATCATACTTTACTGCTAACGCCTTTAAACTTATCAACAAACGCAGCAATCTTCTGTAGGACGGTTTGTTTCTTGGTCAGGTATTGTGGGTTTAACGGGCTCATCTTAGGCAATAAGCTGTTAAGTTCCGTACCTTGCTCACTAGCGTATTCACGTTTGAGTGAGGTCGTGATGTAACGCTTTGCCTCTTCGGGTTTTAGGTTTTCTTCCTCAATCAGCGCTTGCGCCTCACGCATTTGCTCCGCTTGTGCAAAGCTAAAGAAGGCTTCAATCACGCTGGCTTTCTCACCCAGCTGATCGAGATCGGTTTGATTAATAAAGTCAACCACTAAGTTTTCCTTAGCACGGTTGCCGATACTAGCACGGATCACCCTACGTACTTCATCCACCAAATCAGCTTTGCTTTTGGTCTTTTTATTGTGCTCAAAAATCAGCTCAAGAATGTAATCGAGATTGATTTCTTGCGACTTGAGCAAATCCACCTCAAACTCCACATCATCCCAGTCAAGGGTTGACTCAGATTGGTTTTGCGCGGCTTTTTCGCGGCGTTGCCAGTCGCGAATGTCATTGTAGGCTGAGCGGTAGTCTTGCAGCCTACGGTCTGACGGCAAGCGAATGGTCTGCATCTCGGCCAGCTTCTCGTCATCCACATGATGCTCGCTCTTAAACGCTTCGACCGCTTCAGGATCACTGGTGTCCACACTTTGCAGCGCTTTCAGGCTCGAAAATTCATCATAGTTTTGTAGCAAGTTCTCGACCCGCAAGTACTCACCAAACACTTTGGCGAAGGCTTTTTTCTCTTTCTCTGTTTCAATATCAGCCGGATCGGGGAAGTTTTGCTCCAAATCGGAGACCACCTCCATGAAGCCGCGTTTAGCTTTACCGGTGATCACATCGGTAAAGCCCTCCATGTACTCCTGATAACTTTTTTCCAACACCATATTTCTGCTATTTTGCTTCCCAAATAGCGTAATGGCATCGATAGTCGCGTTTTCTAGGTCTCGGAAAGTGACGATATTACCGAACGCTTTAGTGGCATCGTAAATTCGATTAGTGCGTGAAAATGCCTGCATTAAACCGTGATAGCGCAAGTTTTTATCCACAAACAAAGTATTGAGTGTTGGCGCATCAAAACCAGTCAAGAACATACCCACCACAATAATCAGGTCGATCTCTTTTGCTTTAACCCGTTTCGCAAGATCGCGGTAATAGTTTTGAAAGCCGTTGCTATCGACGCTATATGTAGTTTTAAAATATCCGTTGTAATCTGCAATTGCGGCGCTTAAAAACTCCTTGGCACTCGAGTTCATGGCCGACATATCAAAGCTTTCGTCTAAAATATCACCAACCGCATCTTGCTCTTCATTGGCGGCATACGAAAAAATTGTCGCGATCTTTAATGGCCGATCACTGTCTTTTTGCAACGCATTCAGTGTTTCGTAGTAGAGCTTAGCCGCCTCGACACTGCTCACCGCAAACATGGCATTAAACCCTTGGTTGTTACCATTCAAGCGGTGTGTTTTTTGTCGGTAGTGTTGCAAAATATACTGTGAAATTTCGCGAATACGCTCTGGATGCTGCAGGGCTTGTTTGTTTTCCGCTGCGTTGAGCTTTTTCTCATCCTGCTCGGTTTCTATGGCCTTAAATTTTGGCCGGACGTCGTTGTAGTCAACCTTGAATTTGAGCACTTTCTCATCCCGGATCGCATCAGTAATAATATACTCATGCAGCGCACAGCCAAACACGCTGGCGGTGGTTTCAGCGCCCAAGGCGTTTTGCGGAAAAATTGGTGTGCCGGTAAAACCAAATTGGTAAAAACGCTTGAATTTTTTCTGCAGATTTTTTTGCGCTTCACCAAACTGGCTGCGGTGGCATTCATCAAAAATAAACACAACCTGCTGGTTGTAGACAGGCAACTTGCCCTCAGTTTTCATAAGGTTGTTGAGCTTCTGGATAGTAGTGACGATAATCTTGTTATCATCTTTATCCAGATTACGTTTAAGACCAGCAGTGCTGTCAGAGCCATTCACACTTTCCGGTGAGAATCGCTGGTATTCTTTCATAGTCTGGTAATCAAGGTCGTTACGATCCACTACAAAGAATACCTTATCGATAAAGTCCAGTTCTGTGGCAAGACGTGCTGCCTTAAAACTGGTTAAGGTTTTTCCCGACCCCGTGGTATGCCATATATAGCCGCCGCCTTCAGGCGACCCCCAAGCTTCCCTCTCATACGAGCTTTTTATTTTCCACAAGATGCGCTCAGTGGCAGCAATTTGATAAGGGCGCATCACCAATAAGGCATTGTCAATGTTAAGCACCGAATAGTGAAAAAGCACATTTAACAACGTATTTTTTTGGAAAAAGGTGGCGGTAAAGTCTTTTAGATCTTTAATCAGGGTATTATCGGATTGCGCCCAATTCATAGTGAAGTCAAAGCTGTTTTTATTACGCTTCACCGTGTTGGCAAAATAGCGTGTGTCTGTACCATTAGAAATCACAAAAAGCTGTAAATACTTATACAGCGAGTTATCACTGTTGAAGCTCTCTTTGCTGTAGCGATGCACCTGATTAAAGGCTTCGCGAATGGCGACTCCGCGTTTTTTTAGCTCGATTTGTACCAGCGGCAGGCCATTTACCAGTACAGTGACATCATAGCGATTGGCATGGCTGCCGGTTTGCTCAAACTGCTTGATGACCTGAACTTTGTTTCGCGCAATGCGCTTTTTATCCACCAGATAGATGTTTTGAATACGGCCATCATCAAACACGAAGTCGTGAATATAGTCGTCGTGAATTTTACGGGTTTTCTCGACAATGTTGTCGCTTGGCTTATCTAAATAGGTTTCGACAAAACGCTGCCACTCGCTGTCTGAAAAGGCGACATTGTTCAGGGTTTGCAGCTGCACGCGCACATTGGCGAGCATGGCGGCTGGATTGGTTAATTCTGGTACGAATTCATAGCCTTGATTGACAAGATCTTGAATGAGCTCGCGCTCTAGCGCGTCTTCACTCTGATAGCTTTCTGCTATCTGGCCCACCTTGTCATATTGGCTTAATACAATAAAGTGATTAGCTTCGGCGATGGTGTTGTAATGTGTCACGATTGAACCTCCCAATGGCCGGCTTTATCAGAGCCGACCCGTTTAATCCTTTGCGCTTGCTGTAACTTGGCCAAGGCGCGACCAATGGTGCGAATGTCTTTGCCGATCCGCTCGGCCAGCTGCGGCCGCGTGAGCGTGTTATCGGCCGCTAGTAGGGCGATGATGGCCTCCGGCGTCTTCAAGCCTTGAATATCCACCGCATCAATATCATTTACAGGGGCGTTTACAGGGGCGCTTACAGGGGCGTTTTGTGTCAGTGTTTGCGCGATAACCGACAACATAAAGTGAGCAAAGGGCGTGCTGTCGGCTTGTTCATCGGCCTGCTCTAGGGCTTGGTAGTATTGCGATTGGTGGTCTTTGATCACGCTTTCTAAAGGTAGCGATAAAAAAAGCGGATGCCACTGAGACAAAATCAGAGTTTGCCATAGCCGTCCCATGCGACCATTACCGTCGCTAAACGGATGGATAAACTCAAACTCGTAGTGAAACACACTGCTAGTGATCAACGGGTGGTCTTTGGCATTAGCCAACCATTGTGCCAACTCTGCCATCAGGCCCGAAACTTGCTGGGCAGGCGGCGCGACATGGTGCACCACGCCGGCTTTGTGAATACCAACCCCTTTGTTGCGAAACGTGCCTGCGTTGGTCAATATCTCCGACATCATTAAGCCATGCGCGGCCAATAAATCCTCAATGTGGCTGGGCGTGAAGGACGGCAAAGCCTCATAGGCCGCTATCGCCCCTTTTACCTCTGCCAGTTCACGCACACTACCCATAACCGGCTTACCTTCAATAATGGCGGTAATCTGCTCTTCGGTCAGAGTATTGCCTTCGAATACTTTTATAGTTGGTCATTATAACTCCTGTTTCTTGAAGCCATATGTTCTAAACAAGTGATTTACTAAGGCCTCAAGATTTTCCTTATCTTTTTCTTCAATATCTGTAATTTCTTCCCCTGCATGTGCAGAGTGGCTGGCCAAGTTAAGAATTCTGTTTGAAAATGGATCAGGAGAGCCTTCAGTGGTTTTTATCAAAAGGTCTTCCCAGCGCGGATATCCAAGGAAAGTGGCGGTTTTTTCTAAAATATTTCTCATAAATGAAAAGTGATACTTCCTRACTTGCTTCTTATTAATAGCCTCGCGAATTTCAGACAATAAGAATAGATGATACGAAAAGGGATGATCATTCGAACTGAACAGCTCGAAGGTTTCGTCAACATTTTTAACAAGCCGATGCTTTTCTGATTGATCGCGTTTATACAACCACGCTGGACTTTTGCCTCCTGCTGGGTTTTTAAGGTCGTTATTTAGCTCATTGTGTAAAACATTATAAAACAATGGGCTATGAGTAGTAATGACGAATCTGAGACCCTGGCCTTCAAAGTAATAGCTTCTTTTGATTAAGTCAGCTAAATCAACGGCCAATTCAATAAGGTGGGTATCATCTAATGAACTTACTGGATCATCAATAAATACATATTCTAAAGCATCAAACTTATCAGTAATTCTATTAGTAGGATCTTGTTCATTAAGAGTGGAAATAACTTGTTGTAAAAGGGTATACATAACACTCCAAACAAAGTTGCTTTCCTCACCTTTTGAAATTTTTATTACTTCGTATTTACCCTGTATGACATTTTCGACACCATCAGTCGCGGCAGTACCAGACTCATAGTTGACAGGTTCATTTGCAGCCACTTGAAAAGTTACCTCAGAAAATGGAGGTATCGTTACTTCCTTCTCATCAGTTTCATCTTTGTATTTTTCGTTAAATATAGGGGTAGCTTTGCTTCCCGTATAACGTTGAAAGTTTGTAGCGATATTATTGTCTTCACCTAATTCTTTTAATAAATCTATCAACCAACCCGTAAAAGTATTTGGTTGTATCTTTAACTTTGGGTTTGAATCTTCTTTTAAATCGTTATCCCAGTAAAACAAGTCTTCTGTAAAGGCGTTGTAGTACAGGAACTTTTCACGCGATTGTCCAGCGTATACGCCAGTATCATCGTCTTGTTTAGAAGGAGCTATTTCCTCCTTAAAAGCTCGTGATAAACGTGTTTTTCCTGTGCCATTAAAGGCATAGATTAACTGTACCTTTTTCTTCTTGCTGATTAAGTCATTAGCTATGTCCTTTAGTTCCTTACCCATATTAAGCTTCCGCCTCTTCAGGCTTAGGAAAGCTCAGCAACAAGTCACGATAATACTCGTATTGCTTTTGGCGCAGCTCGATTTCGCGGGGCAGGCCTTCAGTAAGGGAGTGCGTCAGAGTATCGAACTTATCTAATAATGCTACGACCCTCTCTTGCTCGACATAGGAGGGTATTAAAACAATCGGTGCCTTCAAAGTGTCGTATGAGACAAATGGTTGCGAAGAGTTTTTAGCTTTTGAGCCAAAATCTTGAGCCAGTAGAATGTAGTAAGCAAATTGAGGGTGAACTTCTTTGGATTTGTGCTTGCAAATAACACCATTATAAGTAACGAAATGCTTTCCTTTACCCCAATTAACAATTCCAGCATACGCGCCAATGTGACCAATAACAGGAGAGTCCTCGCTATTGTACTCATGGTGCGTGCCGACTACCCCGTTACTTCCATATACCGGATATTGCCCTCCCTCTTTGGGGATAGTATTTCCTCTCCCATATTTAAAATCATATATATCACCAATTGCCATTGGTGTAACGCCTTCCCCTTCTTCGAACGTTAACAACTGCTCACGATAGTGGTTGTATTGCTGTTTACGGGCGTTAAGCTCGGTGGTTAGCTCGGTGGTTAGCTCGGTGAAGGTGTCGAGTATGCGCACGATCTCCGTCTGAATCGCCAGCGATTTTTCAGGGTTTTTTGGGCAAGGGATGGGGATTGGAATTTCAAGCAGTTTGCTCTTGTTTAACTTAGCTCTGCCCCCGCCAGATAGAAATGGAATAAAGTTAACAACGCTAAGATAATGATACAAGAAACGTGTATTTAGTTTTGAGGTACCTCGAACAACGTGCACGTGATTATTTGCCCAAAATTGACCTGAAGCATACTGTATTGAATATTGCTCCAGACTCTTAGATCCGTCTTCGGCTATTAATGTATAAACCCCTTCATGAGTGTGACCATCAACATAGTCTTGTATGTTATTTGCACCGTAGTATGGAGTCTTTCCTGGGATGCGTAAATCTGCTTTAACCGGTCGCCGCCCCTTATTCGCGACCTCTACAAAGTCCTCATCTCCAAGTCGAGTCCACTCAACCTCAACGCCATCCAGCAATTTATCCAAAAAGCTCAATTGACTCATGCCTCGCCTCCTTCAATTTCTGCGACAATGGCGTCAATGTCTGTGCGTAGCTGGTCGATTTTGGCCACCGTGGTTTTTAGCTCGGCATTCAGCGTGGTGATATCAATCTGCTCCCGGGTATCTTCAGCTTCCACATAGCTGCTGACCGAGAGGTTGTAGTCGTTAGCGGCCACTTCATCCAAGGGTACTGAACGAGCCAGATAATCGGTGTTGGCTTTGCTATCAAACACGGCCATGATTTGAGCAATGTGCTCATCGGTCAGGATGTTGTTATTGGTTTCTTTTTTAAACAAACCGCTGGCATCAATAAATTGGGTGTCCGTGTTAGGTTTGTTTTTCGCCAGCACCAAGATATTCACCGCAATACTGGTGCCAAAGAACAAGTTAGAAGACAGTGAAATCACGGTTTCGACGTAGTTGTTGTCCACCAAGTACTGGCGAATTTTCTTTTCCGCGCCGCCGCGATAAAAAATCCCTGGGAAGCAAACAATGGCAGCGCGCCCTTTGCCTGACAGGTAATGCAGCGCATGAAGCACAAACGCAAAATCGGCTTTTGATTTGGGCGGCAGCACTCCCGCCGGCGCAAAGCGATCATCATTAATCAAGGTGGGGTCATCGCTGCCAATCCACTTCACCGAATACGGCGGGTTCGACACAATGGCATCAAACGGCTTTTGATCGCGTAGTTTTGGGTCGGTCAGCGTATTACCCAACTGCATATCAAACTTGTCGTAGTTAATGTTGTGCAAAAACATGTTCATACGTGCCARGTTATAGGTAGTGTGATTGATCTCTTGCCCATAAAAGCCGTCTTCGATGATGTGATTATCAAAGTGCTTTTTGGCTTGCAACAACAGTGAGCCAGAGCCAGCAGCGGGATCATAGATCTTATTCACACTGGTTTGCTTGTGCATTGCCAGTTGCGCAATCAGTTTAGAGACATTTTGCGGAGTAAAAAACTCACCACCTGATTTACCTGCATTCGCCGCGTAGTTAGAGATAAGAAATTCGTACGCATCGCCAAACAGATCAATTTGGCTGCTTTCACCGTCTTCAAAAAAATCGTGACCAAAATCTAGCCCGGCGACACCTTTGATCACATGCGCGAGGCGGGTGTTTTTATCTTTTACTGTGCTACCGAGTCGATTACTAGTGGTGTCAAAATCAGCAAACAAGCCTTTAATGTCGGATTCGGACGGGTAGCCGTTGGCGGAGTTCTCAATATCGGAAAATATATCGGCAAGATCGGTATTCAAGTGCTCGTTGTTATAGGCATCTTTGGCCACGTTACTAAACAGCTGGCTTGGATAGATGAAGTAGCCTTTGGTTTTGATCGCATCATCTTTGATCTCTGGTGTAATGACCTCGTCAGATAAGCCGGCATAGTTGACGCTCTCATCGCCCGCTTCAATGTAGTTAACAAAGTTCTCGCTCATAAAGCGATAAAACAGCGTACCCAGTACGTAATGCTTAAAATCCCAGCCATCGACGGATCCACGCACGTCGTTAGCAATGGCCCAAATTTGGCGTTGTAGTGCGGCACGTTGTTGGGTGCTTGTCATAAATTGTCTCGTTTGAATGTGGTGTTCTGAAATATCGTGAGTTGGCTCGATTTTACCATAGAAAACAGAACGCAAAAGGCGCGGTGACATGTTTGGGCTAAGAATGTGACGGGGCGGCTTCGGTATGCATTCCCACGCGAGAGCGTAGGAACGAGTAAACACACTTTTACTGTTCTTGCTCTAGTTCCGCTAAGGCTTGCTCGGCCATTTGCCAAGGTAAACGTCTGCCGTTGGCCTGCATCTGCCTATAAGCATCTCGCGCTTTATCGATATTGATTTGCTGATGAACCACCAGCTGGCCCACCAACCAGATAGTGCCTTTGACAATGGCAGCTTCTTTTTCTGCTGCGAATCTGAGCGCCATATCGCCGGTCAATAACGGACATTGCTCTTGTTTGGCCAACGCAAGCGCGAAACAATCGTTTCTGCTAGCTTTGGTATAGGTTCCTGTTAACTGCATGGCATACATCATTGATTCTGAGGAAACCTCTTTTAGCGCTAACCCTAAGCCGGGTAAGTGAGCATGCTCCTCTTCGAGCTCTTCATAAAATAGGATATCTGGCGTTGCAAAGTCGTAGGGCAGCTGAAACATTGCTTCTAATAAACCGCCTTCTTCCATGTCAATAAGAATATTGGCATCGCTAATTAGAAGTTGCTGCACCTTACACCTCCTGAGCGACCAGCTTGTTAACGGTCATCTCCAACTTACGCTCTTTATGAAAGCTGGATAGTGACATTCCCAGAAGTTCAGCGGCTTTAGATTCTCCAATATATTCTTCACCCAAAGCGCGATAAACCAACTGCTTATGTAGGTAAGTGGTTTCTTGTGGATAGGCGTTACCTGGCTCTAGCGTTCGCCAGCCATTTTTACTGAACAGCATAAACAACTTCTTCTGAGTCGCTGGCGTAATAATGCCGCATTGACCCGCTCGAAACAGTGCTGCCAGCATACTGATACCATATTCGTGCTTTAGCATGAGCAACTCGCGCGGCTCAATATGACGGCGTTTTTCACCCAGATGCTCGATGAGTGTCTGAGCAGGTAAAAGGAATGCACCCGCAAAAGCATTGCATACCTTCTCTTCATCAATACCTTCAGCTAAACGCCCATGCACCACTAAGTGCCCTAGTTCATGCGCTAAGGTGAAACGCTGACGGTCTCCACTCTGGGCAGTAGAAATAACAACGACGGGGGTGTTGCCAATCTTCCCCGCTAAACCATCAAACTTTTTATCCGTTTCAACACCAGTGGTAATGATCATCACCCCTTTGGCTTCGAGGGTATCAATCATATCGTGAATAGGGTTTAGGCCAAGCTCCCAGGCATGACGCATTTGGATGGCTAACTCTTCGGCTTGCTCTAAACGAGTAACTTGCTCTGGAAGCGCTTCTGGTAACGCAAAATCAGGAATGGGTTTTACCGAATCGGGATAACACGCTAATAGCTCTTGCCAACGTTCAGCTTGGTCTAGAACGTCACCATTGATTCGGTCCAGCGTTTTTTTTGGTGTACTCGCACGCTTGCGGTACTCAACACCTTCTAACTTCACCTTCGTTGGGCGAAAGAAATACTCTGTACGAACATCAAGTGCTTTTGCCAACTTCAGCAGGTTCGAAGATGAAGGCATTGTCGTGCCATGCTCGTACTTTTTAATAGCGTTAGCGGACAGGCCAACCTCATTGGCTAATGCACTCATTGATAGCCCGGCCGCCTTACGAGCTCGTTCTAGGCGTTCTGCAAACATGGCATCCTCTCAAGCAATGAGATGGTTTATAAAAATGATTAATTTGTCTTTATTGTAAACCTCATCGCTGTAATTTTCTATTACTTGGCAGTTAAGGTTTCTCAATTTTACTCATCCATCTCCCAGTATTAGGATACTTGACGCTAAACGCGCGGAGCCGTTTTCGAGCCCGCAGAATGATGGATAAGCTTGATTGAGTGAGTTGTTAGAGTTCCACTGTGATCTCATGCTTGCTCGCTCCCCACGTCGGCGCGTGGGGAATGAGTTGTGCGTCGGCTTCAGTATGTATTCCCACGTCGGCGCGTGGGAACGCGTTAAAGCCTTAACCCCTCAACTGCGAGAACTTGATGATCTCGTGAGAGTGTTCAAGGGTTTGTGCGAGGTGTTGGATATGGGCGGGGGTGATTTCGCAGCAGCCACCGACCACCAGGGCACCGTCGGCAATCCATTGTTGTACACGTTCGGTGTGGACTAACGGTGAGAGATCTTCCCGCGCTTGCAGGGCATCGGCTTTGCTGCCTTTGGCCATGTCTTCTACCGATTTAAACGCATTGGCATAGCCACCGACAATGTCGGCCTGGGTCGTCATTTTTGGCATCGCCGTAGTAAGCACTTCTGGGTCGCAGCAATTGAGCATCACTGCTGTCGGCGCGTAGTCAGTGACCGCGTGCATGGCTTGTTCTAGCGACTCGCCAGAGCGGAGTGCGCCATTAGGCTCTAGCCGAAACGCCACCCCAAACGGTTTGCCTTGCTCACGGGCGGCAGCGCACGCTGCACGCGCTTCTAGGGTGTTGGTCATGGTTTCGATTAAAAACACATCCACATGAGGCTGTAGGCGGGCGACATGAGAAAACTCGGCTTTCATATCGTCAAAGCTGCGCTGCGGCTGGCCGAGATAGCTGCCCACCAGCGGCGGCAAACAGCCGGCAATATCGACATCGGCGCCTGTCTCATCCACCGCTTGCTGCAGCGCTTCGAAGGCTTTTTGATAAATGGTGTCTATTTTATCGCTCAGGCCGGCTTTGGCGAGGCGCGTGGGCGTCGCTGGGTAGGTATTCAGGGTATGCGTTTTTGCGCCGGCGCGAATAAAATCTTTATGCACGTCTTTGACAATGTTGGCATGTTTTAACATCACCGCGACCGACCAAAGCTTCGAGCTCACATCCGGACCACGTTGATAAATTTCTTGCCCTAGGCCACCATCGAGTAATGCAATCGACGTCATGGTTACTTCAGCCTCCTTCGGCCATCTTTCCTTAGTTTGACTTGAGATTACCATGCGCTCGTCGATTTAACACCCCGTTGTTATGCCACCTCTTCACTGCCTTCTATTGCGAGATGTTCAAGCTTATCGATGACCGTCATGCTGGCGTTTTCCATCTCTTTTAATGCGGTGACCATTTGATCGGGTTGTTGAGCATGAAACGCTGCCACCGCAGCCTTGGCGTGGGTGTGCACTTGCTCGTGAGGCCCGGCAATGGCTTTAAACGTTTGCAACTGCCCAAAATATTGCTGCCCTTCACCATGGTTATACCACTGGCCGAGGCGGCATTGGGTGTGATCGGTGACATCGTCCGCCATCATGCTGTCTTCGCCCAATACCACGCGGTATATCGCAAATTTAAAGCTGATATGGTCAAGTTTTGCCAGTTCACAAAAGGCGCGCAGTGCAGAGGCTTTAATGGTGGTGCGGCTGTGCTGTGCTTGCTCACTTTGGGTGGCCATGGCATCGGCAACCTGTTGGCCTTGTTCGCTGTATTGAATGGCTTCAGTGGCAAGGGTATCGGTGAGCGTGCACGCATGGCTGCTGCCCGCACGAATTTTTTCCRCCAGCTGGGTAATATCTTGGGTGGCAGTGGACGTGCGCTCGGCAAGGTTGCGTACTTCATCAGCGACCACCGCAAACCCTCGGCCCTGCTCACCGGCGCGTGCCGCTTCAATGGCTGCGTTTAACGCCAGCAGGTTGGTTTGATCGGCGACATCACGAATCAAATTGACAATGCCACTCACCTCTTGGGCATGTTGATCGAGCGAGCGAATCGCTTCCGACGATTGCTGACATTGCGAAGATAACGACTGCACATGGCGCGCAAGGTCATTGACTTGCTCGGCGCATGATGCCGCTTGGTGGCTCACTTCGGTCACACGCTCTTTTTCACCGTTAATGGTGTCCGCCAGGGTAGCCAGAGAGGATTGGGTGGCGTTAATCGAATCACCAAAGTGGCATAAGTTGGCGTCGATCGCTTTGCCGGTTTGGCGTTTTTTCGCGACGGTATCCAGCTCTGCCTGCAATGCGCCTTTCTCTGTATTCAGCGCGTCGATGGTATGATTAATCTGCTCAATTTTTTGCTGTAGAGCGACTTGTTTTTGCTGTTCTTGTTCAAGTTGACGACGGGATATAAACACGCTGACTCCTAATTAAGCTTTTTATAATATTTTAACGCTTAATATTGGTTTTGTATGATAAACGGAGCGAAATGTGATCCATTTTACGCCAATCATTTGATTTACACTGTAAACCGATAATAATTCCCGCCATACTGACGTCTCTGCGGCGAATGAGCGAAACATTATGACCTTTTGGTTGCTTTTTAAACGTTGGATTATCAGTCACTTCGCCCATTTAAATGGGCGTATTTTGGGCTTGGTGGTCCTTGCTTACGGCATCATCGGCTGGCTGCTTTTGTACTGGGCGGGCGAAACCGAGATGACCCAGTCACTCGGTCGCTATATTTATTACTTAATGGTCACCGCGTCCACCGTTGGCTATGGCGACTATTCGCCAGCGACAGAAGCAGGACAGTGGATTACCGCCTTTTGGATTATTCCCGGCGGGCTGGGGTTATTTGCGGTGGTGATTGGGCATGTAACCAGTGCGTTGGTCGATTATTGGCGACGTGGATTACAAGGAAAACGGAGTCTTACAGTGAAAAATCATATTTTGGTGTTAGGGTGGAATGGTCAACGCACTATCCAGCTTATTCGCCTACTGCAAAGCGGTGTGCATGGCGATCGTCCTATTGTGCTTTGTGTGCGTCCCGAAATGGAAAACCCGCTCCCTGGCGAGGTGGAATTTGTGCGCGTCACCAGCTTTACCGACGCCGAGGGCATTGCCCGTGCGGGGATTGATAGTGCCGCGAGCATTATTATCGATAACCCTGAAGACGATATTACCCTGTCAGCGGCCTTGTTTTGCGCACACAAAAACCCCTCAGCGCATCTGCTCGCCTACTTTCAAGATGATGCACTCAGCCAAATACTCAAACAACACTATCCACACGCCGAGTGTGTACCGTCTGTTTCCGTGGAAATGCTGGCAAAAGCGGCGGTAGATCCCGGTTCAAGTCAGTTGCATCATGAGCTTTTAAGCACGTCACAAGGGATGACGCAGTATTGCGCGCGTTACCCCACCGATGCGAGCGCCACGGATGTGGGCACCCTGTTCAACCAATTAAAGCACGAATACGATGCGACATTAATTGGTCTCGATAAAGGTGAAGGCATTACCCTTAACCCCAACCTTGCAACAGACGTCGCCCCCGGCGATCGCGTATTCTATATTGCAGCCGAGCGTTTACCGCATTGGTCAGCGGCATGATTCGGGTACCATTCATCACACGCGACGCTGGCTGTTAGCCTTTCCCGAACAGTCCGCCGCTTCACCTTAGGAGCGGCGGACTCGCTTTAGATGCCCTATTGGTGAAAAACCGTCTATTCGACCGAGGCTTCTTTTACATCGGGTTGACGCGCCTCAACGGGGTAAGCGTAAAAATGATGTACAGGCCCCGCGCCTCTTCCCACCTTTAACTGCTGGCTATGCGCTAAGGCGTCGGTGAGATAACGCTTAGCCGCTCGCCCGGCCTCGATAGGTGTCATCCCTTGGGCGTAAAACGAGGCGATTGCGGCAGACAGTGAACAGCCTGTGCCATGGGTGTTAGGCGTTTCAACGCGACGTGCACTCAGGGTTTGGCACGTATCTCGGCTAATCCATACATCCACGCTTTCAGGAACGTGATGTAAATGGCCACCTTTGAGCATCACGTACGGACATCCGAGCTTGCGCAGTGCCGGCACTAAGGCGTACATCTCCTCGGTGGTTGTCGGAACAGGACACCCAGTTAAACGTGCGGCTTCTGGCAAGTTGGGGGTTAAAATGGTCGCGCGCGGGATCAATGTATTGATCAGTGCATCCATGGCGTCATCATCTAATAACGGATCGCCGCTGGTGGCGATCATGACCGGATCGAGCACGACCGGTAAGTGCGGGGAGCGCGCGAGCACAGCGGCTACTTCGCGAATAATCGCTTGGTTGGCGAGCATGCCGATTTTCACGGCACGTACTGGCATATCGTACAACACCGCATCCAATTGGGCGCGGACAAAACCAGGATCAACCGCCGAGACGGCCTCAACGCCACAGGTGTTTTGCGCGGTTAATGCGGTGATCACCGAGCACGCATAACCGCCGGTAGCTGAAATCGCTTTAATATCGGCTTGAATGCCGGCACCGCCACCGCTGTCTGAGCCGGCGATGGTAAGAATTACAGGTGGAGATAGGTTCATATTGGCCCCTTAATCATGAGGGGCGGAAGGAGACAAAACCACGCACGATGGCGCGACCTTGTGTGCTGAGCACGTCAGTTCCCTCCGCCAGTGCTAACTGGATCAGGTTCTACGGGTCCTGCTTTCGCAGTCTCAGCAATTGCTTGCTCCCCGACTAACACGGTCAGAATATAAACCTTACGGATAAAGCGCAAGGTTGAGGGTGCTAATTGCGCGTTTAGGCCATCTCATTATTATTGCTGGTTGCGTTGCTATTGATCGTCGCGTTGCTATTAATGGTCGCGTTGCCTTGGTTGGCGGTTTTAAGCAGTTGTTCAAATCCTTCTTGAATTAGCGGCCGTGCGTATAAAAAGCCCTGCACTTGGTCGCAGCCAATGGTTTGTAGCACATACTGCTGGTCCTCTTTTTCGACGCCCTCGGCGACCACACCATGACCAAAACCATGGGCTAAATCAATCACGCTACCCACCAAGTGCTTATCACTGGCGTTGGTAGCCAAGTCGTGGATAAAGCTGCGATCAAGTTTGACCCAATCGACCGGTAACTGTTTAAGGTAACTGAGTGAGCTATAGCCGGTGCCAAAGTCATCGAGGGCAATATGCATGCCTGCATCTCGCAATTGTTGTAGCTCTTTCAGTGCCACCGACATGTGCTGGATCAGTGCTGATTCTGTGACCTCTAATTGAATCAGATGCAAAGGGACATCAACTGCCTGGCACCGAGCTAAGACGCTGTCAGCAAAGCCGGGGCGAAACTGCTGGGCAGAAACATTGACTGACAGGTGGAAGCTATCGTTGATCAGTTTATTTTTTCGCCAACATTCAACCGCGGCTAAGGCCATCACCAGTACGTGGTCGCCCAGTTGGATCATATCTGCGCTGCGTTCGGCGATGGGGATAAATTCCGCCGGACTGATGGCCCCAAGGGTCGGATGCTGCCAACGCAACAGCGCTTCCGCGCCTATCATCAAACCGCCGTCTAATCGCCATTTGGGTTGATACACCAGTGATAATTGTCCGCTTTGCAGTGCTGGCCCTAATTCGGTGCGAATCAAATGCGCGCGCTGAGCTTGGCTATCAAGCTCAGGCTGATATTCGCCGATAAGTTGGTCATCCGTCGGAATCGCTAAAATGGCTTGACGAAACAGTTGCGCCACATCTTGTGTCTCATGCTCCGTGCGGCTGATACCAATGTGGCAACGTAAAAACATTAAACGCCCATCGAGCGTGTGGTGTCCGCTGATCAACCGATTGATGCGCGCGGCTTTTTCTACGGCATGGTTATCGTGTTCTTCAATCAGCATCACCAGTCGTGTGCTATCCCAAACGCCAATGCGATGTGGGCGCGCCACTGTACTATTGGCTAGCAGATTGGCCACTTGTTTGTATAGTGCCTCTGTCATTAAATGGCCTTGGTGTTTGGTCACCGCTTCCATGCCATCTAAGGCAATCATCATCACAGTCACCGGCCCTTTGCTCAGCTGGCGCTCAGCGGCATCTAATAATGCGCGACGATTTGGTAGCCCGGTTAACGGATGGGTCAAAGACAGCGCGCGTAAAGCCGCCGTTTGTTTGTTAACCAGCATTTGCAGCCGTGCCGCTTGATCGCGCTCTTTACGGGTTTTCAATTGCAGATGCAAAAGGTTTTGAATCCGTTGCAACACCTCATCGTGATCAAAGGGTTTGCTGATGTAATCAATCGCGCCACGGCATAACGCTTGGTTACGCAAATTCAGGTCATTATCTGCGGTGAGTACCATCACGGGCGGGCAATGCTCATCTAAAGCGTCATTAAGATCATCCAGCACCAGTAAGCCAGAGCGCTGCGGCATCCGCATATCGAGTAAAATCAGGTCGGGAACGGGGGAGAGAGCATCGGTGACAAGGCGAGGATCGGTGAGCCCATTCAGCTGTTGATAACCGGCTTGCTTGAGCATGGTAGACAGTAAGTGAATGTTTTCCGGTCGATCATCAATGATCAGTATATGTGCTTGTGACGGATCCTTTATCATAGCCTCTCCTCTAATAATAATTGTATGGCCTCAGCCAAGTCCGCTGACGAGAGCGGCAACGATAAACGTTGTAATGTCGGTTTGTTATGTGGTTCGTCGCATGGGTTGTCAGTCAGAACAATGAGTGGTTTGTCGCCAAATTGTGCTTGTATTTGTTCGGACGTTGCCGCAACGCTATCAGCCGCTATAATGACTAACGATGGCGGAGACGCGAGCGCAACAGCCTCAGCCAGTGACAGCTCATGCGCATGATAGAGTGTCAACATTGGCCAATCTTCAAAGCAATCGGYCATCAGGCGCTGGCGGGCACTGTTATTATCAATATAGAGCACGCGATGCGGCTGGCTCACGCGGAGACACGTACAACCTTGATCGTCAGGTCGCGTCGACGCCCGGTAAGGGAAAGTCACTGAAAAACAACTGCCCTTGCCTGGCTGGCTTTTTACTGACATCTCGCCTTGCATTTGCACAACCAATTGGTGGCTCACCGCTAACCCCACACCTGCCCCTTCAATCTGTGATTGTTCGGCGGCCAAGCGGTTAAATGGCTCAAAAAGATGGTTTAACCGATTTTCAGCGATGCCGATCCCGGTATCTGATACAGAGATCGTCAAGGTTGACGATGGTTGACTGGCTTCAACCCATACTCGCCCCTGAGGATGGTTATATTTAATCGCGTTGCTGAGTAAATTGATCAACACTTGTTTGAAACGGGTTGGATCCACATATAGGTCGCCACTCAGATCCGCGGGTAGGCAATCATCTAACTCAACGTGCTGCTGCTTTGCGAGCGGGAGTAGTGTTCGAACGGCATCACTGACAAGGGCGCGAACCGGATACCAAGTGACATTGACCACCGTTTTTCCTGCCTCAAGTTTGGCAAGATCCAGCACATCATTAATTAAGGTGAGTAAGTGGCGACCACTTTGGTGAATTTGATCGACATATTGCCGTTGCGTCTCCGTCAAGCGAGGAGAAGAGGATCGTTGTAGTAGTTGCGCATAACCGAGCACACTGTTTAAAGGCGTGCGCAGCTCATGACTCATGGCAGAGAGAAAATCACTTTTGGCTTGATTGGCGCGTTCTGCCTCGTGCTTCGCTTGCAGTAATGGTGTGGCATCATACCCAACAGTCACAATGGCGTAAGGCTCTCCCTCTACGTGGCGAATAAGCGTTTTAGCGAGCTTAAAAGTCCGACCATCTCTTAATGTCACATCGACATGAACGGGTTCACCATCGAGCGTCAGTTGGTGATCAAGCGCATTGAGGGTTTCGCGCATTCCCTCAGGCAAGGCACCATGAATTGCCTCAGCAAGCTGTTCAACATGCTCGACATTTAATGCTTGCAGGCAGGCATAATTTGCAAGCGAATAGTGTCCGCCCAGCTCTCGGACAAAAACAGGATTGGCGATCGCATTAATAATGGTTTTGAGTTGATTGCGTTCGTGTTTATTACGCGTCTGAGCCTGAGTCAGCGCGCGCATATCAGACATAATGCCAATAAACTCTCGCCGGTCTTCAACCCACACTTCACTGACCGCAAGATGAATCGGTACCACATGCCCCGCTTGATGCCGTGCCTCAACCCGCCGGCCGGTACCGATAATGTTTGCCTGGCCTGTTGTTATATATTGCCGTAAATAATGGTCATGCTTCCCTTGGTGCTCCGGCGGCATTAAACAATCAACATTCTTTCCGATTAGCTGTTGCGGGTGATAACCCAATAATCGGTGGGTGAACGGGTTCGCATCTAAAATAATGCCGCGTTCATCAATCACCAAGATCGCGGCTGCCGCGCTGTCGACTAACGCTTGATAATGGGCTTGGGTCCCGCGTGTTCGGTTTGTGATGATTGGTTCGCTGTCCATGCTCCCTGCCTTTGACCTATAAAAAACGCCCCATTGTGGGGCGTTTGACGGTCCGGCATGCATTGCCTATCCGTCGCTATCTTTTATAGTTTTTGACTAGCGCATCGACCTTTTTCAGGAACTGCTCTTTTAGGTTTTCGTGCTCATAGTCAAGATCATAGGTATTGTGAAACCCCACACGTAACTGTACCCCATTTCCTGCTAAATAAATGGTATAGCCGTCATAATCTGAGAAAGCGTCAATGCCATCTAGGCGGTGCCCATCTTCTATTTTCTCACCATACTCTGTCACTATCTCAAACGCGCGCAGTAGATGGGTAGGATTGAGTTCGTTTTTCACGCTTCCCTCCTGGCAGTGTTAGCGAAACTGTGCCCCACCTCCCGGCCGTGATCCACGACCATAAAGTGGGCCGGCCAATACCGGTGGTGTGGTCAACACATGCCCTGACACCTCAATCCGGCTTGGCTTAGAAATAATATTGGGCAAGGCGGCCAATGTATCAAGGGTGGTATCTGGCCCCGTTTTTTGGATTGCTGTACCGTAATTATAGCCGTAATCGACACACACGACAGGCGAGCCCGCCGCTCTTGCCGCATGAACATCATTCACGGCATCACCAACCACCAGCAATTCTGATGGTGGCACTGCTAAAATCGCCGCCGATTCAAAAATGCTATCGGGATCCGGCTTTCCGGCTGCGATTGCATCGGTTCCTAAGATACGGGTAAAAAAGTGGCTGACCCCAAGTGCTTTGAGTAGGCTATTGGCATGCGCCGTTTGCATGTCCGTGGTACATATCATCGGGAACTGACGTTGAGAGAGACCTTCAAGACAAGCAAGCACCCCTGGATAGAGTCGAGTTTTTGGCGGTTTTTTGCCTAGGTATGAGGACAGGAACAACGCGCGGGCTTGGTTCAGTACGGTGGTAGAAACCCGCCCATCAATGTGTCGCGTAAGCACCCGATGGATCAATAAATCCGAGCCATCACCAATCCAGTCTCGAATCGCACTGGGCTCTTCCTCCGGCAAATCAAACCCTCTCAACATGCCGAGGACAGCGTCGTATAGATCATCAAAAGGGTCTGCGATCGTGCCGTCTAAGTCAAAGCATATCGCAGAGATATTCTCCAGTTTTTTCATGGAACGCCTCCACAATCAATGTGTTATCGCCAGGAAGGAAAGGGAACGGTGGATCAGGTTGTCTCTCCATCGACTCATTGAAAGTTAGCAGAGAACCAGAAAGCATCCTACCAAAACAGCAGGCACAATGTATCGAATCACCGGAACAAAATTGCATAACTCACCACTTGCCCACAAACTTCAGAGGCGAATCAAGCCCCTAAACATAACGTGATCATTTTCACATTTATATATCTTTGCACTCATCGATACCGACCTTAACCCTGTATAAAAAATCCGTCATTTTTCTGACGCGCCAGGGCAGGCGAAGTCACGACCTGTCATAAAAATGAAAAGCAAATAGGCATAGATTGTCATCGAACCGCTCTACCCTGTCTCTCTCGATAGTGAGATTCGATGTATTTTTTATATGCGGTATTTTTCTTCACAGCCTCTATGGCGTTACCTGGCGGTTGTAATGATTGCGCTGATCGCCGGTTGGTCTGTCTATACCTTGGAAAACCAGCGTCAGCAAAGCCGATTTTCGACCGACGTGGAAAAGCAACGTCACACTCTCAGTAAAGCCTTTTCCCAACTCTATGAGCTTCAATTATCGGCACAGTTGTATCTGCAACAAGAAGGCGGCCTGACACGTGATAAATTCCATGCCTTTATCGATAACCATACCCAAAAGCGCTCTGGGCTTGATAGCGTTATGTGGCTACCTCGAGTCAATCGCGCTGAGTTAAAACAATTTGCCGCGCAACACGGGCATTATCATCCCTTTCCACCGCTCAATAACCATGCCTGCCAGTGGGTGATGCGGGGTGATACCTTTCCCGCGCTTTACTTGTCCCCCAAAGCTGCGGCAGAGGGGTATTCAGGTTGGCGCGCGGATGCGCAATGCGAGAATACCGTCACCATGGAACGGGCTTATTTTAAGCGCCAACCGGTGGCAAGACTGATTCACGACGAGCAAGGACATGGGGTGCGTTGGTTTGCAGCCATTACCGCACGAGACGGCCAATTAGCCGGTTTTCTCGCCACCACACTTTATTTTGATACCTTTCTACCCACGATCTGGCAAGATGACACTCCCGCGCCCGATATGGGGCTAATCGCCCGTGAAGCCTTTGGCCACCAGCAAATGTTTGCCACGCACTCAACGCAAGCATTGCAAACATGGCGAAATACTCACTCGCCCGACATCACTATTCCGATTGCCGGCAGCGAAGAAGGGCTGGTAGTGAGATTCACCCATCTGCGCGGCTTGCACACAGGGCTACTCTACGGAGTGCTAGTCGGGCTATTGGTATTGTCACTCGGCTTATCGGTTCTGGCCAGTTTTTGGTCTTACGCTAACCGACTGTCATTGGCACAACACTTAGTCAACAAGCAGACCCGCCAGCTTACCCATCAAGCACATCACGACACTCTAACGGGGCTGGCAAACCGTGCGGCGCTCGACAATGCCTTGGAGGGAGCACTCCAGCAAGTGAGCGCCCAGTACAGCGAGCACTTTACCTTGCTGTTTATCGATCTCGATCGGTTTAAAGTGGTTAACGACTCTCTCGGTCATGTGACGGGAGACAAGCTTCTAAAACAGGTTGCTAAACGTTTGACACAATCGGTCAGTGGCGAGCGCGTGTTTCGCTTTGGTGGCGACGAGTTCATCATTTTGCTTAAAGCCGACAGCTCACTGGCATTGGCACAAACCAAAGCCAAGCACCTGCTCCAGGCGCTCAGCGCACCTTACAAGGTGGACGAGCATATGATTAACTTGTCCGCCAGCATTGGCATTGCCTCGGTGAACAAGGCCAATGCCTCGGTGACGGATATCATTCAGCAGGCGGATATTGCCATGTATCACGCCAAGCAAACCCGTGATCGCCTGGCCATTTTCCAACCGGCCATGCTTGCCAAAGTCCAGCAACGCTTTATTGTTGAACAAGACTTAAAGAAAGGGTTGGCACAGCAGCAGTTTCACCTGATGTTTCAACCTATTTTTGATGGTGAACATGAAACACTCAGCCATGCAGAAGCGCTGCTCCGGTGGCAACACCCGACGCTGGGGGCGATCTCACCGGCAGAGTTCATCCCAATCGCAGAAGAAACCGGTTATATCATTGAGCTTGGCGACTGGGTGCTCGAGCAAGTCGCTGATGTGCTTGATAGCTGGCATATCCGATTTCCCACTAACCAATGTCCATCTATCACGGTGAATGTGTCGGCCAAGCAGTGTCAGTCAGCCACTTTTGCCGATGACGTCGCCTCACTGATCGCCAGGCACCAGTTTGCGCCCCAGTGTCTGGGGTTAGAAATGACAGAAACAGCCCTACTTGAGCATTCAGAAACGGTGGGGAAGAACTTACATCAGCTTCACGCGCTGGGAATAAAACTGTACCTCGATGACTTTGGCACCGGGTATTCATCCCTCTCTTTACTGCGCCAATATCCGTTTAGCGTGATTAAGATGGATCGCAGTTTTATCATGGATATCGATCAGCCCAACGGCAAAGCGGCGCCCCTTTGTCGAGGAATGATTGCCATGGCACATGCCGTCGATTTAACCGTCGTAGCAGAAGGCATCGAGACCAAACAGCAGCTAGGCTGGCTGCGCCAACACCAATGTGACTACTTGCAAGGATATGTGCTCTCTCGCCCGATTGCGCGGACAGCGCTTGAAGATTGGTTGCTGCCGAAATCACACCAGCGAATGGTCTTGGTGCATGGTTGAGGCCACAGCGGCCAGGGTGTCGGCGGACGAGGGACCGTTTTGACGCACTGGCGCCGCTTGCTGCAACCACTCGTCGCGCAACACGCCGTAGCGGAGTGAGTCATAATACTCACCTTGATAGTAACGGACGGCGCGTAAGCGCCCTTCCTCACGCATTCCTAGCGCTTTGGCACAGCGCATCATCCCTGGATTACCTGACCAGGTCGTTAAGCCGATTCGGTTTACTTGGTGACGAATAAACAATTGGTCAATCCACTGCGTCAGTGCACGTCGGCCGATACCTTTGCCCCAGTCTGTGGGATCGAAAATGGTGATCCCCACTTCTAACCAACGCGTGCGTTTGTCTTCCCAGTAAAGGGTGACATAACCGACTGGCTCGTTATCCACACAAATCACCTGGGCCGTGTCACCCACGATGAACCGGCGAAAAAGACCAAAACGAAACGACCAAAACGACACCGGTTCAATGGGTGTGTAAGGCGCATCATACTGTTTCCAGGCACGAGAGTAATAAATATTGCGCCAAAAATAACGGGCTTCGTTTCGCCGTGCGGCTCTCAAGGTAACGACTAAGCGGTTAGTTACATCCACGTCCATGTCGGGTTACTGTTCTCTCTTTACCAGATAATCGGTGACGACCCTGCCCCGTCACAGCGACCGTTTGTCGGTGTGACCCACAAAGGTACCCAATTTAACTCAATTAACCACCACATTGGCGACCTCCGTCAAACAACCCACTTTTATTGAGTGTAGACGGTTACGCGCAAGACCGGCGTCTTGATTGCTGTGAGATGGCCACACCCAGCATCACCAATCCACCGCCCAACAAGTGGTACTGAGTGAGTGTTTCCCCTAGCACAACAACGGCGATAGCCGCTGTCATCACGGGGAGAAGGTTCATGTACATCGCCGTTCGACTCGCCCCATTGAGCGCGATAGCGTGTAGCCAAACCGCTGGAGCAATCACCGAAGCGCCCAAGGCGGCAAATCCCACCAATGGGTAAGCGTCCGCGGGGATCGTAGGACTAGGCGCCATCCACAAGACCGGCAGCAACATGATCACCGCAAACAAGGCTTGTACATACACTGAGACCCAGTTTGACAGTGCCATCTTCCATCGCTTAAGAAGCACGCAATACAGTGCATATGAGGACGCACACACCAGCATCAGCCCATCCCCCACCGACGCACCAGCGTGAAAAAGAGAAAGCGGTTTGCCCAGCGTTAGCATATAGACCAATCCAGCGAAGGATAACACGGCCCCGAGGATCGCACGCATCGTCAACGGCTGTGACAGCACAGGCACACTGATCAACAAGCTCAACATGGGCACCAACGACATAATCAGCGCCATATTGGTCGCCGTCGTGGTTTGCGCAGCAAAATAGGCAACGGATTGATTGGTCACCATCCCGAGTAATGCCAGCACGGCTAAACGTGGCGCCAATCGGCCAACGGCGCGTCGTTGTCGCCATACAGTGGGCAGACAAAAGGGCGTTAATACTAAAATGGCAAAAAACCACCGATAGAACGCCATCGCGCCAGGTGCAATCACAGTCACCGACATCTTGTTTACAATCGTATTAATCGCCCAGATGAGCACCGCGGCTAACGGCAATAAAAATGGCATGACTGTCTCACAAACTCACACAAAGGATGGATAAAGCAGGTAGTTTACACTGTAAAGCGGCAAATAAAATCCAAGCGAATCGCCAACGGAGCCTAACAGATGGATACTCGGTAAGCGGCTGAGGAAGGCAAGGAGAAAAAAGCGGGCAAAGCCCGCTCGGCAAGTGATTCGCCAAATGGTGCCATCAGAGCACCCAATAGGACAAAGGTATCGAGWGGTAGTTTACGTCGATCATCGAAGGTTGTGTCATTACCCTGTCAACAACCTGCAAAATCGGTCACTACCCGCCCATTGCAATATCATCCAGAGCCTTAAGCACTTGCCCATCGAGATGGCCCTCAAACACGCGCTGACAGACTTTACGTCGCACGGCCAGGCCAGATATCAACTTTTCAATAGAAAGGTGTCTATCATGCTGTTGTTGATTATAAAACTCGATGGTGCGGCTGAGTGTTTCGTAAGAGACCACTTGCTCACCCACGCGCAACCAATCAAGCTTTTCTAAATACCCCTGACATTCTTCGGTGATCACGGATGAAGGATGCCCTGTCATCGCCGACAACGCGGTAATACTGCGTTGCAACGCTTCCTCAGACGTATACTTTGAGAGCACAATGGTCAGTTCATCTGCATTAATCTCAACCAAGTGCTTACGTTGTTTAACACGACGTCCCAAGCGGCCACTGCTCTTCTCTTTGCGCTGGATCGGTTCAAACTCACCATCAATGATCCCGGAAAGCTGATCAAGGTCTTGGCTGGGTAAGATCTCGTTTCGCAATGGGTTGGGCATGGTGGGGGCCAACGAACGTTTGCCCTCGTTATACATCTTGGCACGCGAATAGCGGATCACCTCGTCCACGTTGCATTTTATGTCTATGCGGTAGTCAGGGTATTTTTTCTCTTCGTCTTCGCGCGTTAACGTTAAGTGATACCCCCACAAGTTCACCGCAAAGACAGATTCGGTCACCTTCCCTTCCGCCAGCTTTCGTAGCTCTCGGATTAAATCACTGGAAAAACGGCGCCATTCGATATTCCGCGCCATTTTCTGGTTCAGCTCGCTAAGCAACATGGAATCTTCGAGTCGACGCGACATACGGCTTCTGAACAACGAGTAGAGCTGAAACACCAAGGTGTGCTGACGCAATATCTCCGGTGGGAACAAAAAGAAATAATCGCGTGTCATCAACTCTTCAAAGAACGAAGGCTCCCACACTAAGATGTAAAGGTTGGGCTTGATCCTAACCTCACCATCTTCCCCTTCTTGAGGCGCTTCCTCCGAGGCGGTAATGGTTCTGGCTAAGAACCGGAATCGGTCACTTTTGAACCCTTCTGGCATGTTTTCACTGAGCCAACGTCCTGTCAGCTCATGAAGCTGAAAGTCAGTAAATTCAATTCTATCGATGCTTTCGCGGATGGCGTCACGTGCAGGACCACTGTCTTTTTTACCCCGTAATTGCAGAATATCAGTGATATAGATGGGGGTTTTGTTGCCTATAGATTGGGTCTGTAACTCGTAATTGGGTAAATGATGATCATGGTACTGCACCGTGAGGGTGAACAGGGCGAACAGTGTCATCAGATCATCCACCGTCATGATCGACTTAGCCGAGCGGGTTTCAATGATCGCTTTGGTCCCGCTGATCGCCACCATCGATTTTTGATAACCTTTTTTGGTGCGCGGAGGGGCAAGCGCTTGATCAATGATCCCAGCCCAGCTGGTCGGTGAGACCAAAATCTGATCTTTCTCACCAGGCATCATGGGGGGCGTGCCCAGTCCATGCTCATTGAGAAGTTGTCGATTAACTTGTGTTTGCGCTAACGCTTTTGAACGTTTTTGTTTGACTGCATCGCGACTTTTTTCTGTCATTAGGCCTGCACTGCCGAGCGATGAAATCAATCGGCTAGGATTAACAAACTGATGCAGCATGGTTTTGCCCGCGAGTCCTTCTTCAAACCGCACAGGTTGCTGAATGAACAATCCTAACTGGACAGCGGCACGAAGCCTTTGCTGAATCGCTGCGCGTGTGAGCTGGCCATCTGTCGCGTCAACCAATTCTGTGGTGGAGACATACCCGTCTTGAGAGGCAAAGCCCCGCACTGAAATTAAGTTCAGCAGCTCTAGAATGCTTTTGGTTACCCCTTTAAAGTGTTCATACTGTGCAAGCCAATCAATCAACTGATCATGAACGGCAAACAAATGCCCGTCTTTGTGGGAGCGAGGGGCTTTTATCAAGATTTTTTCGGGTTTACTGGCATTCATGTCAGCTTAAATCCTTTGTCACGAGCATACTCAACGCGCATTTTTAATTGAATTGACGGAAACCGTAAATCGATCACTCTTCCAGGGAAAGACTAATAAAAAAAGAACCAAAAAGAAAGATCTTTTTTATTGTGCTTTTTAACTGATCTTTATGATTATTCTGATCTAATTTGATGATCTGATCTTATGATCCAAACAATTGGATTTATATAACATTCTGATTTTTATGAAGTATAATTTTACCTTCCTCGAAAGCATGATCATCAAAGTTTCGGAGACATGATCATCAACACGCACCAACGATGATCAAGTAAGGCCCGCATCAATGATCAACATCTTACCGCATTGATGATCAGATAATAACGGCAACGATGATCAAGCGTGATACACATCTTATCCACAGTGATAGGCTATCGCTGACGATGATGTTATTCGATTTAGTGACTAAACGGGCGAATGGGACTTAGGAACAATGATCAAGACAGCGCTTTTTTAGTCGATCCGATGAAAAAGCGTCCATGTTGTTGGTTAGGCTAGCGGCTATTTCACGCTTATCCATCAAATCGAAATGACATTGACAGTATAACCGTCACTGGGATGTATGTGTCCGGTTATTGGAACAATGATCATGAAGGGGATCGTGCTGTTCGATCATCTTGACCTAACCCCCTGTTTCGTCCACTGGAGACGGAGAGGAGGATAAGATCCTTCTCGATCCCTTGTTACACCTGACGTTATCCGTAATTTGGCGGTTTGATTATATCGTTCCGAACAATGGGACATTGTATAAGCGTTTACAGCAAGTCTTGATCATTGTTCCGTTGAGTAGCGATATACGCCGCGTGGATTTGCAGAGGATTTAACCCATAATACCGCTTGATCATGTTTCCTAAATGATGCGTTTACGCTCGAAAGCATGATCAAGTGATGGCGTCCATGAAGGCCGTACACCTTGATCATCGTTTCGGGAAAAATGATCAAAACGGTAGTGAGCCATCGGGTGAGCGACAAATGGGGATGTTTTTCAAACCAACTTCCCTGCTTCAGGGTTAAGCCACGATAAACTCAGTTCAATGATCGGATACCGTAAATTAGCCATTCAAAGATAAGCTTCCGGTTATTCGACTTGTTTACATTGTAAATAAGTGACGCTGTGACATTTAAAATGTGCGGAACTTATCGTAGGTTTGTCGAGGTGAGGATAAGCGGATATTTGTCGCTATTTTCATCAATCATCCAAGATAACAATTGTGAGCAGGATCTTTATTTGATCGGCTTTTGTTCACCTTTTTATTGTTTTAACTGGAATTTGCTGTACAATCGGCAATTATTTCTCGTTAAGGCGAAAAAGAATATGGATAGGGAAAAGACGATTGAAAACCTTCGCAACATCGCCGCGCAGACGAAACAGGTTCAGTCTGATCGGGTCGAGATTGTGATGGAAGAGCGCCACGACCAACTGTTTCCACCGATGTCAAAAGCATTAATGGAAACGCGTTCTGGTTTAACGCGGCGAAAGCTTGATGAAGCGATCTCTCGCATGGAGCAAGARGGGCATCAGTTTACCAAAAACAACGCTAACCATTATTCGATTACACTCGATGAGGCGCACCAAATCATGGATGCGGCGAATGTGCCGACCTTTCATGAGCGTAAAGGAAAAACCCATAAGCCTTGGGTGGTGAACATCCAAAACCAGAAAGGCGGAACCGGTAAATCCATGAGTGCGGTGCACTTAGCGGCGTGTATGGCCCTCAATTTGGAAAAGCGTTATCGCATTTGCTTAATCGATTTGGATCCACAAGGCTCATTGCGACTGTTCCTCAACCCACAAATTAGTTTGACCGAGCAAGAGGGGATTTACTCCGCCGTTGACGTCATGTTGGATAATACGCCCCAGCCTGCAGACAAAGACTTCATGATGCGTAATGTCCTATTGCCGACACAGTACCCAAACTTAAAAACCATGGCGGCCTTCCCAGAAGACGCGATGTTTAATGCTGAGGCGTGGCAAGCGTTAGCAACGAGCCAGTCTCTGAATGTGGTTGAGTTGCTGCAAGAAAAAGTCATCGACCCAATCAGTGATGAGTTTGACATTATCATGATAGATACAGGCCCGCATATCGATCCGCTGGTATGGAATGCGATGTATGCTTCAAACTCATTAGTGATCCCTTGTGCGGCAAAGCGCCTTGACTGGGCGTCGACGGTGAACTTTTTCCAGCATCTGCCACAAGTCTATGAGATGTTCCCTGAAGACTGGCATGGCCTCGAGTTTGTGCGGTTGATGCCGACTATGTTTGAAGATGACAACAAAAAACAGATTTCGGTCTTAACGGAAATGAATTATCTTTTAGGTGAACAAGTCATGATGGCGACCATTCCAAGAAGTCGCGCCTTTGAGACCTGCGCCGATACCTACAGCACAGTGTTTGATCTTACCTCACAAGACTTTGAGGGCGGTAAAAAGACGTTATCGACAGCCCAAGATGCCGTCCATCGTGTCGGTTTAGAACTTGAGCGTGTGCTGCACAGCCACTGGTCTCAGCTCAATCAGGAGTAATTACGAAAAATGGCCATTAAGACCTCTGATTTAAATGCGCGTTTGTTTGCCAAAGCAGACAAGCGACGAGCGACGACAACGCAAGAAGCTCAGAGTGCAGCGAGTGAAAAAGCGGCAGTCATTGAGCTTGCGGTCGCCGGTGAACACACGGTTGAATTTGAGCTGGTAAAAGTCCCTGCCAGTGAGATCCGAGATAAAACGACCGTCTTTGATAAGAATGCGCGAGAGCAGTCATTTCTGAATGAACTTGCGTTATCCGATATTTTGGTAACGCTAAAAGCACATGGCCAGCAGTACCCTGCAGTGGGTCGTTGGCTTGACGATGGTCGTATCGAAGTCCTCGACGGTAGCCGACGCCGCATGTCGTGTCTGATTGCAGACCAAGATTTCTTAGTGTACGTGGCCAAAGGCATTAGTACGCGCCATGCTAAATTCTTGTCAGATGTCGCCAATGCGCACAAACCCTTATCGCTTTATGAACGCGGTAAAGAGATGCAGGCAATGTTAGACAGTGGTGAAGTGAGTGACCAAAAAGCATTGGCGAATGCGTGTCAGTGTAGCGAAGCCTTGGTCAGCGGCGCCCTAAAAGCCGCGGCCCTGCCCTTACCGCTACTCCAGGCCTACCCGAGTGTATCGGAGTTGGGACGGCCGACGATTGTGAAGTTGCACCGCTTGTATTTTGGCCTTGATGCGTCTTTGCAACAACAGCTGGTTGCTAAGCTTGGTGACACGCCTTTATGGCAACAGGTTGATGCGCAAGGCGTGACGCGTATTACGCGAGAAGTCACCCAGTTGATTGAGCAGTTTAAGGATGAACTGGTTGCGCCGACATCTACTGAAAAAGAGCAAGCGCAAACATTGCTTGAAGGGCGAGCGTCATACCGACGCAAAGGCAACAATTTGAATATTAGCCTCAAGAAAGTCAGTGACGAAGACGCAGAGCGTATTTTAGCGCTGATTAAGCAAACACTCGATAGCTAATCTTTTTGCCGAAAATGACAAAGTAAAAACGACATGCCTGGCGTGTCGTTTTTTTTTGCGTGTTATCATCCCCTATCCGCTTGGTAAAAAGCCTTATGGAAACATGATGACATCACCCACATTGGAAGACTTTTTTGCGCCGCTGATCTTACGTGCAGCCCATCACTCCCACCGTCAACTGGTTTGTGTCGATAAGGATTTGGCGACTGTGCTAGCCGGCTTTGATGAGACACAAGCCCCGTTAATTGTGGGAAGCGCTGAACATGGTTTGAGTTGGCGCCAGGCTCAGCAAAAGTTAGGACAAGAGTGTGGTCATATCGTGGTGGAGGTGAACGCGCAATTTAACGCGGAAGCTTTTTGCGCCATCGTCGGTTGTTGTCGCGCGGGGGCGCTCATTGTGCTCCGAATTGCCGACGGCGTTGAAGATATGCCGCCATCCGTGCAACGTCTTCTTCGGTGTTTGAGTGAAGATGATAGCGTCGCATTTCATTGTCATTGGCAACACCGGTTACCGCGAGAACGTTCGGTGCGACCCCAAACGCATTCAGTCACCCAGAAAGATGCGATTGCTGCGGTGGAGAAAGTCGTGACCGGACATCGGCGCCGTCCCCTGCTGCTTAGCGCTGATCGAGGTCGGGGTAAATCGGCCGCATTARGAATGGCCGCGGCTAACTTGATGATGAAAAAGCCAAGGCGCATCATTGTGTCATCGCCTTCCCCTGCCCATGCATCAACGCTTTTTCATCATCTGAAAGCCACCCTTGAGGTTGATGACGCCGGTCAAAAAATCGATTATCAAGGAAGCCAGATACGGTTTATCGCGCCTGATGTGCTGTTGCAAGACGCGCCAGCGGCAGACTTGTTACTGGTTGATGAGGCAGCGGCGATCCCGCTTCCGATTATAAGCCAATGGCTGAATCAATACAGTCGCGTCGCGATTGCCACGACAGAGCATGGCTATGAAGGGACAGGACGGGCTTTTACGCTGCGACTCAAGCAAATGTTGGATGCAGAGCAGCCACAATGGCGTACCTTAAAGCTCACCGCCCCCATGCGATGGGCTGATGATGATCCGGTTGAGCGTACCTTGAATGCCCTCTTTTTACTCAATGGCGACGACGACTTAGCGACGGAACGGGCCGATATGCTTGAGACCGAGTGGGTTAAAAATGTGGTGATTGAACCGATTAGCCGTCATCAGTTGTATCAAGACGAGGCGTGTTTACGGCAGTTATTCACACTACTGATCGCGGCCCATTATCAAACATCGCCTAACGATTTAGCCCGTCTTCTGGACGATGACGCTATCTTAATCTTTGCCGGCTGGCGCAACGATAAGTTGGTTGCCGCGTGTGTCGTGAGTCAAGAGGGTGGGGTTGATTGGCAAACGTGCCAGGCGGTCGTTGCGGGGCAACGCCGGATAAAAGGGCATCTGTTTAGCCAATCTGTCGCCGCGCATTTGGGGGAGGCTGAGGTCTTGCACGACAGGCTTTGGCGCGTGCAACGCATTGCCGTATCCGAGCCCTATCGACACCAAGGCGTCGGTCGACGGTTGCTCGCCGTCGTGAATGAACACGCGGCTGAAGCCTCGGTAGTTGGGGTAGGGGTTAGCTTCGGTGCAACCGCATCGTTGACGCCGTTTTGGTTTAAGCAAGGGTTTAAGCCGGTTAAACTGGGATTGAAACGCGATCAAGCCAGTGGCTGCTACTCACTGCAAATGCTTAAACCTATCCAGCCATTGAGATGGTGTGATCTGGCGTTGCGCTTGTTTAGGCAAAGTCTTCCCATTCAGATGCTCACTAGCCATCAACGGATGGAAACGGATATTGCTGTGTCTATCATTGCAGGGTTACCAACCACACCGCTACCGGAGGAAGTAAGACAACAACTCGATGGGTTTGTTGCCGGTGGTGTAGGAGTCGATGCTGCCCTCTCGAGTCTACAGGCTTGGTTATATCATCATATTCGTTGTGACGGGAAAAAGGGCGAGAACGCCACACTCCCCATTCTGGTTAGCCGTATTTTGTTAGGGTTGCCTTGGTCTGTGGTTTGCACCCGATATCAGCTTGCGGGAAAGAAGGACGCGGAATCTCGAATAAGGGACTATGTTCACATGCACCTGACGACATGAGCGATTTACACTGTAAACGAAACACGCGGCATTGGCTTGATTTACAGTGTAAACGCTGTCACGCTTGACGCGTATTTACACTGTAAATCGTTCTAATGTCGATCATTGTGGGGAGCATGCCGAGGGCCAATGAATTAATCCTACCCTGGTCACGTTTTTATCAGTGATCCTGCTCCCATAAACGATAAACCTGTATAATTTATTATAAATGAGACAATTGCGCACACTGGCATTGGATTTGGACTAATCTAATCAGTGACGACAGTCGAGCGTAACGTTCCACAAGATGATGGAGCAAGCGCGTTGCCAAGTGGTTTACTGGGCTAATAAAGCCGCCACAAGGATCAGATGGGCAGGAAGCGAGATGCTAGACGATATCCTCCGCGTCTCTCAGGATGGTCAGCGTGTATATTTATCGGCAGGGAACGTCGAGCATACAAATGGCCAACCCATAGAGAAAAAACAGATTAAGGACTGGTTGGTGAGCAACCAAGTCGATGGCTTTTTTTGTTTTGATGATACGATAGAGTCAGCCCTCACCAAGTTAAATGCCTCGCCGGATGATGCTGAGTCGGAAGATTTCATTATAGCAGAACGCCGTGATGCAACTATCGAGGCGCGTATCGCCGATGATAAAATGACGGCCTATTTGATCGTTAACGGCGCTTGTGGCGGGCGTGGACTGAAAGCCGATGACATTCTTTCGACACTGCGTGATGCTAATATTGTTCGAGGGATAAAAAAACCAACCCTGCAAAAACTTCTCTCCGCATCAGGAAAGCTCAAACCTGGTGAATATCTCGATGTGCCCGTTGCATTCGGCCGACAGCCTATCGCCGGCGAAGATGCACATCTTGTCTATCTCATTGAAGATCCTACCGAGCGTGTTCGTCGTCCCAAACAGCGTGAAGATGGAACCGTTGATATGCGTGATTTGGGGGAAATGGTGATGGTGAAGCAAGGACAGCCTTTAGCAAAACTGATCCCAGAAACGTCGGGTTATGAGGGCTTCACGGTCACTGGCTCAGTGTTGTCGACCTCGTCCGGTCAGCCAATGACACTCACCGCTCACCCAGGTAGTGAGTTCAGTAACAAAGATCCCAATATTTTGGTGGCGACCATGGCCGGGATCCCTCGGTTACAAAAAGACGGTGTGGCTGTCGATGATGCCTTGAGCTTAGATGCGGTTGATGTCGGTACTGGGCATGTCAACTTTGAAGGCAGTGTGGTGATTAAAGGGGATGTCGAAGTGGGTATGAAGGTCACGGCATCGGGAACCGTCACGGTGGGAGGAGTGGTAGAATCGGCGACCATCACCGCCGGTGCCGACATTATTGTCCAGAATGGGATTATCGGCCGACAAGTTGCAGCCGATTCTGATATTAATTGTACCCTGATTGCGGAGGGCAATATCGTTGCCAAGTTCGCGCAGTATGCCACGCTCTGTGCCAATCAAAACCTAGAACTTACCTTGCATGCGATGCACTGCAAAACACATGTGGGGCAGTCAATCATCATTACTGATGCCACCAAGCGCAAAGGGACATTAGCGGGCGGTCAACATGAAGTCGGTGAGAAAGTACAGGCGGTGATTATCGGCGCCAGCGCAGGGGCGCATACGTATATCCATTGTTTCCCGCGTCTGCCGATACTTAAACGGGAACTCGTCAATCTAAACAAAAGCTGGGAAGAGAAAAGTGCCCAACTGGACAAGATCCAGGCGGCAGAGAAAAAACTTGACGCTGTTCCAGAAGAGAAGCGCGACGCCGCGATGGTGGAAAGAATAAGTTCGACACGCGAGCACCTTTCTACCGAGCTAAGTGAAATAGAAGCCACGGTGGAAGAAACAGATGCGGCGATAGAAAGCGGATACAAAGCCGCCAGTATCATTGCGACTAAGTCATTACTGAATCGTGTCCATTGTACTATCGGCGAAGACAAGCACGTGATTCACTCAGAGCATGGTCCATCACATTTGTTTTATGATAATGCGGCGATTGAATTAAAGCCGTATCAAGCCAATGGTTAACGCTGATTTACAGTGTAAACTGTTAGCCAACCTTACGGATTTTCCCTCTTTTAAGGCTTGAATTACCATCCCCGCTCGCTCAGCCGCGCGGGGAAGTAAAAAAGGTGAGAGGTAGCCGTCGGAGATAGGGAGTCCAGACACAAGGGCATCGGGGGAGTTCGCGTTACCGAAGTAACGCGATACATAAATCAATGATTGCAGGAGCGGATCTTTAACCATGGCTGTCCTGAGTGTTATTGAAGATATAGCCTTGGAAACCATTGACGAAAAGCTCGGAAAGGTGAGCAAGTTGTGCGTCTGTTTCCACGCGTGTCGCGATAGTGGTGATATTTAAGTTATGCGCGGTGCGACAAATTGATGCCAAGACATGCCCTTGGGCATCGTCTTCTATATGGCTGGTATAGGCAAAGTCTATTTTTACGTAATCGGGCTTAAAGCGTTGTAAGTAATCCAAAGACTGGAAGTTGCGACCATAATTATCGACGCCAAATTGGAAGCCTGCTTGACGGATTTGATCGATCAACAAGCCAGTGTGATCAGCATGACGAACAAAAGCGACCTCTGGGATCTCAAATAACAGTTGGCCGGCCTGTTTGCGGTGCTGATACAAGGTTGTTCCCAACCAACGAATAAACGACGCATTGGTCACACTACTCAAGGTGAGATTCACCGCCAATGGCCCGACACTGGCGTCTTGAGATAATGTCTTAAGCACGTGAGTAATGACATACTTATCGAGGGTCTCACCCAGCTGGAGCTGTTCCACGGCCCCTAAAAAGTGCCCAGCCCCATAATACTGGTCGTCTTTTTCTATCGCAGAAAAGACCTCTTGATGCAGTCGGTTTGATTCGCTGTCTGTGGCGGGTTGGTATTTGAACACAAACAGCTCTTGTGCGACGGCTTCATGCAGCAGTGCTTTCCATTGCTGTTTACCCATTGCAGCGTCACCGATGGATTGGTCAATCAGTACGACAGGGTGCTCTGGCGTATTGCGTGCTTGTGATAAGGCATTATCTGCTTGTGACAGTAGCACGCTGGCATCCTGGTTCCCGCCGCCATTGATAGCTAACCCAACCGCTACCTTAGGTGGCGTGAGGCCGGTCGGATCCGCTTGCATGTCCACGACCATGGCGAGCACACTCTCGCCGAGCAAGCGTAAGTCATCAGGGTCTGAATTCGGGGCTAGGATCACAAATTCATCTTTGCTCAAACGCGCTGCGGTCATGTTGTCGTCGCTGATAATCGTGGTAGTGAGGTTATTCGCAAATTGCTCAACCACACGGTCCCCCGCTTCGAAGCCATGGTTTTTATAGGCCTCCCCAATGAGATCCACTTTAATTAACGCCATACCGCCAACACCAGACTCGGTTAACCAAGATTTAAGCTGGCCAACATAGAAGCTGCGGTTACCGAGGCCAGATACCGCATCTCGATAGGCGGTTTTACGTAACCGGTCGGCTTCTTTTGCTTGTTGTTCAAAGTAGTTTTTGAGCTGATCGGTCATGACATTAATGGCATTGACCACGGTTTTAAGCTCTGTCGTGGGAGGAAGCGGAATGGGATCACCAAATTTGTTTTTGGCGATTTCGCCCGCTTTGGCCGTAATGCGCGCAAGCGGTCTCAGAGAGCGCTGTAATTGCCAGCCGATGATCACGGACGCGACCAAAAAGATAATCGCCAGAATTGTCCCTAGCTGGACAAATGATTTCCATAGTTGCTTATATGCATACCCTGGATGCGCGACCACTTCGACTTCGGCAAGTTGCATCCAACCACTGGTGATGGTTTGCTTTTCTGTGATCACAGGAAAAATATCGAGATCGATAAACCACTGGGGAACGCCCTGAATTTCTACCGGGTACTCGCGAACAATCTCGCTGTTATCTGACAGCAAGGTCAAATTAACCTCGCGGTAAAAGCCGCCATCAAAAAACGCATTGATCACTGACTCGGCGGCGACTTTATCATCCGATTCTAAATAGGGTGCCAAGGCTAACCCCATCGAATTGACCGTGTTGTTGACATCAGAGGTTTGCTGATTGAGTAAAAAGTTGCGTGTGGTGTTCAGCTCGATACCGAAGACGGCCAGCACTATGCAGAAGAAAATCACTAGCATCCATGAGAATATTTGGTTGAATAACGTCATCGGTGTTTACCTATCAAATTGTCTAATCGGTTTTTTCATCTTTAAGGTGTCGATACGGCTACGTAAATCATTCCAAAGGCCAAGTCGGGAGGCGTTGCCAGCAAGCTCGCCTTGGCCGCGTTCTTTCATTAACCATAGTCGGCTACCATTAAAGCTATATATAGGAAGCAGGTCGCGTCTTAACGACGCACGTTTAATTGCTGGATCTAAGTTATCGAGTAGCACCGGCTCGGAGGACGGTGTTGGGTAATACGCAACGACCATATGAAATTGGTCGAGACGGATTGCTTTTACGTACACCAGGCGCAGCTTTTTATCATCAATGCCTAACTCGCGAAGCGAAAAGTATTTTGCGATACTAAAATCTTCACAATCACCGGCGGCGGCACCAAGAAACTCTAAAGGCGTTGCCCAGTAGTCTTTTTTTCCCCATAGGTCGATATCATCGACAAAGTACATCTGATTAAAAAAATCATTCACCTTGCGCAGCTTTTCTTGCTCTGATAAGCCTTGGGTCTTTTCCACCATGTTGCGCCATGCCGTGACACGCTTACCCGCGCGTTCACCATAAAAGCTCGATACTTGTCCCACCCAGCGTGACTCTTTGGTGGTCAGACTCATCGCGCTGAGAGAGAGCAACAAACATAACCCGGCAATATGCCATTGCTTCATAAATGGTTTCGCTTTAAGACTGAGGTTGACGAGTAAAAATAGTTCATGCTCCCTCGAGCTTCCCTCTTTAAGTCCAATGTTTGACGACTGGAGATATATCGTTTCGGGCTCCTAACTCATCGTAAAATGGTCCTGAGCGTCGAGGTCGTATGACAAGAAGTTTGCCATAGCGGTGACCTAGGTTACAGCTTTGATCGTCGCTTTTGCGTGGTCACCGATGTTCATGAGTGGACTTGACCCGCTTCCTATGTTGTTAGCTTCTAGTTTAGACTTTTAGCGCGCTTTTGTGCTGGTGCGCGAGTTAAAGAGAAAAGTGACGTGAAGGCGTAAGTGTTAATGTCAATATCTCTAAGAGAGAACAGACTGATCTTTGTATTGGCAGCCACGTAATCGGTTTGTGCTTGTTTATTGACAAAGACCTGCGCAAAATAGTTGAAAATAAACGAATTGGAGAAAGCAATGGAGTTGTCAGACATTCGAAGAGAGTACACCCAAGGGGGATTACGTCGTGATGATTTACCCGATGCGCCCATGGATTTATTTGGCCAGTGGTTGCAACAAGCCATTGATACCCAAGTGCCAGATCCAACCGCAATGACTGTCGCCACGGTTGATGAAGATGGACAACCTTTTCAGCGCATCGTTTTGCTTAAAGACTTTAATCAAGAGGGGTTTGTGTTTTACACCAACTTGGGAAGTCGCAAAGCGCTGCATTTGAAAAAAAACAGCAAGATTAGCTTGCACTTTCCTTGGCATTTTATCGAGCGACAAGTCCATATTATGGGGGAAGCGGAGCCTCTGAGTAAAAAGGAGGTGTTTAAGTATTTCACTTCTCGCCCCAAAGAAAGCCAGATCGCGGCATGGGCGAGCAAACAAAGCGAACGTTTATCAGCACGCTCGGCGTTAGAAGGCAAGTTTTTGGAGCTGAAAAAACAGTTCGAGAAAGGGGAAGTGCCTGTCCCTACATTCTGGGGCGGTTATCGCATCAAGCCTAAAAGCATTGAGTTTTGGCAAGGTGGCGAGCACCGCTTACACGATCGTTTCTTATATCAACGGCAAGAGGATGACAACTGGGCGATTGAGCGCTTAGCGCCATAGCCGCCGCCCCTTTGATGATAGCGACGAGGGACATCTTAGCGCCCTCATCGCGCAGAACTGGCGGCAAGAGGGCGCACTGTTGAACTGGGCGCTGTCTGATTAACCTCGTAGCACCACAGACAATTGCTGGGTTAACAAGCTTTCTGGAATCGCGGAGCCAAATCCCTGCGCGAGCGCATGCTCGAGTAAGCCTGCTTTGGAGTCGACATCGAACTTTTCGCGTAAATGCGCAAAGTGATTTTCGATGGTTTTGACGGATACCGACAATGTCTGCGCGATCAATTGCGGTTTCTTGCCATGCAGATGAAGGAACAGTACCTCCCGCTCTCGCGATGTCAGGTGTACCTGAGCTTCACCATGATGATGATCGGATAACGCCTGTTCAGGGTGAGTGACTGCACGGCACACCCAATGTCCCACTTCTAAAATGGCGGTGTCGCTCAGCTCCTGGCCACAGAACATGACCCCACAAATATACCCCTGTTCATTAAACCAAGGCGTTTTGGTAAACAGGTGCGCATGCCAACGGCCATTGGCATAGGGATGAATATCGAGCACACGGAGTCGCTTGCCTGTTTTCATCACGTATTGGTCTTGCGCTTGAAATTGATCGGCACAACGCGTGGTGGGGCAGGGCATATCATGATCTGTCTTGCCTATGCAGTCTTGCGGTTGTTTGAGGCCCACAAGACGGCAGTATTCACTATTGGCGTAAACAAATACCGATTGTGTATCTTTGCAGCCCCAGCAGCCGGGTAATTGCTCGAGCATAGACAGAGCAGGAGGAACGTGATTCATATCGCTTACCCATTCATTGTTATTATTATTGGACGTCATCGCCCATCAAAATATAGAAAAACGGACACGTTATTGGAGCATAAAAAAAAGCCGGCATAAAGCCGGCAAAGACAAGATTTCCCCAAAGGGAGTTATCCTGTACGACGTGTAGAAGAGGTTGTTTAGATAATTCACTGGTATCATGAGGGTTGTTGATACAAGATCGTTATCTAACTGCACCTAACAGTGTTAGGAACTGCAAACGCGTCTATCGGGACAAATTGCGTTTACGAGGTCTACTATATCCAGAAGACTAGACGTTGGGTAGGGGGGATTTGACCTATTGACATTGAGTAAAGCAACTTAATATCAAGATTGTTGATCTTATCTTACTCGAAAAAAACGCCGCTAACGAGTAGCGGCGTGTGTTTTCTACTATTTTGATGAGGCGAGTGAGATCAAGGTGTTTTGATATCTCGCACCACGCGGAACCCAAGGTAATTGGCGCTGGTGTTCTCTCCTAACTCCAAACGCTCGGAAACGCGAGAGCGTTGAGGTGAAAAGTTCCACGCACCGCCGCGAGCAATAGGGGTATCATTGCTTACCCACTCCCAAACATTGCCTGCGGTGTCATAAACACCGAACGGGTTAGGTGGAAAGCTTTTAACCGGCGAAGTGCGGTCGTTTGACCATACCGTGCCGCTCCAGCCGGTGTTGGCGTTGCCAACACCGATTTCATTGCCCCACCAGTAATCGCTTTCCGTGCCACCACGGGCAGCGACTTCCCACTCAACGTCGTTTGGAAGCGCGTAGCGCTGACCCGTTTGCTGGCTTAGCCACTCGGTGTAAGCCTCGGCATCATCTTTATTGACACAAACGACTGGGGAGTCGGCCGCTTGATCAAAGCCGGGTTGACGCCAGTCTGTATCCAAGCTTTGGTTGATCTCGCCATTTACCAGCTTATCGCAGCCATTACCTTGTTCGGCTGCGGTGACATAACCGGAGGCGGTGACAAAGGCGTCAAACTGCTCTACCGTGACGGGTGTGGCGCCCATCGCAAATGATTGCTGAATAGCCACATTTTCACCTGCATCTGGCCCGACTTTGTATTCGCCAGCGCCGATCACCACCATTTGCGGTGCTTCGAGATTATTGGCAACCGGGTCGGTAAACTTCTTCCCAGGACTTGGTGGCTGGTTAGGTTGCTCTTTCAGTTTGGCCCACACTACCTGATCTTTACCTAAATACACTTCTCGATCGTAGGGGACAAAACCCGGTTTGGTGACCGTTAAGTCATGGTTACCGACGGGTAGCATGAGTTCTACCGGTGTGCTGCCGTATGACACATCATTAATGGTCACACTGTCATCGTAACGATTGGAGCGTATCGTCACGTTAACCCAGCGTTTCGCTTGCTGTTTACGATTGGCCTGCTGCTGTGCTTGAGTGGTTTCAACACAGTATCTGTCTTCTAGATCAAGCAGTCGACATGCCGCCGTTTTATCGGGACGGCTTACCAGCTCGGCGTTAACACGCGTTGTGTAGTCCATACCACCGGTAAAGCCCGCGTCAACGACTTCACTGTTAGTGACGTGGATATTAAACGCCACTTTATCGATATTTTCCTTCACCGCATTGGATTCGGTCACAAAGTCCGTTACCTGGCCTCGGAAGTCACGAATCGCTTTTTGCATGGTCAGCGTCTTAGCTTGGTTCGCGCACGCCGACAATGTCATGTTGGGTGAACAGGTCAAGCTATGGACAACTTCAATCGTGTCTTTTTGGGTGAGTTCTTTACGTAGACGCTCTGCACGTGCTTCGCGCATGGCCTCATGTAAATTCTCAAGGGTGGTTGCCAATAAGGCTTGTTCTCGTTCAAGTTTCGCCAGTCGTTTCTTCTGCTCAATAATGGCGGACTCGTTGGCAGCTTGTTTTTGCTGGTGATTGTTCACCTGCTGCCATGCTTGTTGGTAGGCCTGCTGATACGGACTGATATCTGTGCTCGGGTCAGCGATTAAATCCTGAAATTTCGCATCCAGCTCTGCTTTAGCATTACTGCGTTTACGCTTCAGGTTACTCAGTTCATCTTCTAACGTCGCGCGCTTGACCAAAAGGTCATCCAATTTCGCCTGCTGCAGAGCCAGTTCATCGTTTCGAGTCTCCAACGTTTCTTCTTTATCGCGGAGCTTCTCAACCAACTCACTGACCGGATCGAGATTATCAGCGGAAGACGCGTTTTCAGCGAACGCCAACTCGGTTAGCAGTAGGGGAGGGAGCGCTAAGCATAACGCTTTTATATATTTCGTTGTCATAGTTCCCTTGCTTACGCATGTCGCAATAATAATACCTATGTCCAAAAAGTAGACTATCACGGAAACCCGCGTTGCCACGCAAACCGTGCTAATTATTTGACGGCAGTCAGCATTCTGCGACGTGATCGGTGCAACTGTGCTCATGGTTTTTATGTTTATGCGAGATTACCTTAAGCGGTGGCTTGCTTCAAATAAGATTGCATGACGGCACAATAAAACGGAAGAATGATCAAGGTGTTGATCCCCTTTGATCGCCTCGAAACAATGATCAAGTAAGTGATATTTCCATCGAATAAAAATTAAGTCGTTGAATTTTATGTTATTTACATATATCAGAGGTGGTTTTTTTATCGCATTGTTCTCGATATTACCCCGATCAATGTGCAATACATGAGGGATCCTTCGCATTTTTAGCGTCAAAATGACATAGGCCGTAAAAAATACACTACTTGATCATTGTTCCGCAACGTTGAGAATAAGCACAGAGAATCCAGTYGCACACGGGTGACAAGCGTGCCAGAATAATGAAAGAGGAAGTTGAATGGTTGACGGCAAAGCCSTAATCCGCACCGAGAGGGAGAGCCATGGTGACAAAAACACCCAAAGTCTCTGAAGTGATCGCCTTACCTCGACAACAGCTTCACCATAGCCATGAGTACAAGCAGGTCGTGATTGGTCTGCAAGGGCAAACGGAATTCGATGTTGATGGGCGAGGTAGTCTGGTGGGCCCAGGCCAAGGCTGTTTGGTGGGAGAATCACAAGAGCATGCTTTTACCGGGGTGGGACGTAATGAAATTCTGGTGATTAACCTTCCATACCAAGAATGGGTGGGGCATGCATCCATGCATGACAACATTGCGCGTTTATTTAGTCGCGAGCCTTACTTCCAGCTCGACACCCATGCACAAACGCTGATCAAGGCGCTGACAGCCGAGATGATCGCCAACCCATCTGATTTACTGCTGAGCCGCGCATGTGCTGATACGCTGATGTGTGTATTACATCGCCATTTCCGTGATCATGTTTCGCCGCGACGAGA
>NZ_MUET01000080.1:0-10637 GCF_001995685.1 Salinivibrio sp. IB282
GCACTTTACCGCGGGTAGACTTTTCTGCAGCAGAACCAGTTAACACGATGCCGCCCGCTGATTTAGACTCAGCTTCTTGGCGCTCAACGATAACGCGATCATGTAGTGGACGAATGTTCATCGGTCGTCTCCTGAATTAGTAATGATGTTCCGTTTGATGAAGTAAGTATGCACACAGGCCGTACATGCGTCCGGTTCCTGATGTAACTCCCTATGTGGGGACGCCCTTTTTCTTTCCCAAGGGTTTTACAGTAATTTTTTTGTTTTTTTAGACTGGCAACTTTCTCCGATTGTGAGGATCCGCTAGGGTAAGCCGTCCCAACCCAGTGATAAGCGATTATGAACGACAAACACGGGCTGCTCTCCGCCCCGATCAACCTCACATTGCGTAAGATGACCGTGCCCATGGTATTTGGGCTGTTCGCGATCATCATGTTCAATGTGGTGGATACATTCTTTATTTCACTGCTTGGCACGGAAGCACTAGCTGCGGTGAGCTTCACCTTCCCCATCACCTTTGCGGTTAACTCCATCACGCTCGGGTTAGGGGTCGGCATTGCCGCCTTGGTGGCGCGATTGCTTGGTCAAGGCGATCATCAAGATGCCGCGCGGGTGTCGAGTCACGGCTTGATCTTGGCGGTATTCATAGTGATGGCCGTCGGTTGGCTGGGGGCGGTTACCATCAATCCAGTGTTCTCCGCACTCGGGGCAAGCGACAACTTATTGCCGTTGATCCACGACTATATGCAGGTATGGTACCTCACCATACCATTACTCGTGGTACCCATGGCAGGAAACGCCGCTATCCGCGCCACGGGCGACACCAAAACGCCGGCGAAAATCATGATGGTCTCCGGCCTGATTAATGGGACGCTCGACCCCTTACTGATTTTTGGCTTGGGTCCGTTTCCCGAGCTGGGCGTAAAAGGGGCCGCCATCGCCAGCGCCGTCAGTTGGGCGGGGGCATTGATAGCCGCGCTAAGTATACTGATTCGCCGTGAACGGCTACTAATCGCACCACAATGGACCAAACTGGCGACTGACGTCCGTCAAATCCTTAAAATTGGCATGCCCGCTGGGATGACCAATGCCTTAAACCCGGCGGCAGGTGCCATTTTAATGATGATGCTCGCCTCACAAGGCACAGAAAGCGTTGCCGCCTATGGCGCCGCGCAACGCATTGAAGCCATTTTATTAATTGTGATGATGGCGATGACGTCATCGCTCACGCCCTTAATGTCGCAAAACTTTGGCGCGCAATACCATCAACGGGCCTTTCAGGCACTGTTTAGCGCGATGCGCTTTGCCATCTTGTTCCAGTTTGCCCTGTACTTGTCGCTGTGGCCTTTTATCGATCTGATTGCGAATTTGTTCAGTGACGATGTGCGGGTTCAACAAGAAATTGCCCACTATTTGATGGTGGTTCCGGCCAGTTACGGCTTACAAGGCACCTTGATGTTATTGGTCGGCGGCCTGAATGCTATGAAGCGTTCATTGCATTCGTTCGCCTGCAACCTCGTCCGTTTGTTTGTCTTCTTGGTGCCCTGTGCGTGGCTGGGCGGCATGGTCAACGGCACCCATGGCCTGTTTGCGGGAATAGCCATTGCTAATCTACTGGCCGGTATTATGGCGTACCTGTATGCCGTGGTGCTGCGCCGTCAGACACTCGCGGCATCATTGTCCGTCTGAGCCAACTCATGAACGCGGTGCTGCAGAGCGTCTAACGCCTGATAAAGCGCTTGATACTGCGCCGCACTGAGTCCCTCAAGCATGGCTGTTTCCCACTCCAACACCTTGGGGACAATAGTCTGATAATGGGTGCGTCCTTTATCGGTCAAATGGACTAACGCGGCGCGCTGATCACCTTSGCACGCGCGTCGCTCTACCAGTTGGTGCTGCTCTAAACGGGTAAGCAAGCGCGACACTTTTACTTTATCCAGCCGCGTTTCTGCGGCTAAATCTTTCGCCATCACGCCATCCCGTGCCCCCAAAGAGGCCAGCACGCGCCATTCTGGACGCGATAATCCAAACTCTGCTTCATAACGTGCCGCAAGACTATCGGCCACCAACTCCGCCGTGTGGACCAACTTATAAGGCAAAAAGCTATCGAGTGCTAAATGAGGAAGGGTCATACCTGTTAGTTTCAAATGAAATCATATAACCTACTTTACGAGAGGCTTCGATAAGATGCAAAGGTAGTGCTTTGTTTACACTTACGATTTTTAGGCGGCAAAAATACTGAACACTCAAAGTAAAATATTTGTTAACAGAGCGTTGCTTTTTCTCGTCTCTGATCGCTAGTATAAACGGATAGATTGTTTCTTTTGAAACTATTTGGCCGTCCCGGTGAGCACGGCCGCCCAGCACAAGGAGCGAGTTATGCGAAAGTGGTTTTCATTCCCCATTCGTGAAGGGGATGCCTCACGTCAAGCCCACTGCGACTTTCCCGAGGGAACCTACGAGCGCGAGTGTGGCAAGGAAGGCTTTTTTGGCCCGGCCAGTCATATGTATCACCGCCATCCCCCGACGGGCTGGAGCGAGTGGGAAGGCCCATTGAAACCGCATGCTTTTGATACCAACCGAGTTGAAACGCAAGGCACGTCGCCAATGGATGCACCTGTGCTGTTATCCAATGCCAACGTTCAGGTTCGCTTATGGCGCACCGATACCGCCATGTCTTATCTGGTGCGCAACAGCGATGGCGACGATTGCTTGTTTGTCCATCAGGGCGAAGGCTCGCTGTATTGCGATTATGGCCACTTGCGCTACAGCAAAGGCGATTATTTGATCGTTCCTCGCGCCACCAGCTGGCGACTGGTGCCGGATGAGGCCACCACCTTGCTGATGATTGAAGCGACACATGGCTCCTACATGAGCGCCGAACGAGGCATTGTCGGCGAACATGCGGTGTTTGACCCTGCGGTGTTAGAACATGCGCGCATTGACGAATGCTTTAAAGCCCAGCAATCCGACAGCGAAAGCTGGCAAGTGATGATCAAATCGCGCCAACAGCTTAACCGTGTCACTTACCCTTATAACCCACTCGATGCCTTGGGCTGGAAGGGCAATCTCACCGTATTCCGGCTCAACTGGCGAGATATCCGCCCGTTGATGAGCCATCGTTACCACTTACCACCATCCGCGCACACCACCTTTGTCGCGCAAGGTTTTGTGATTTGTACCTTTGTCCCCCGCCCGATCGAGTCAGATCCTGGCGCACTGAAGGTGCCTTTTTACCACAATAACGATGACTATGATGAAGTGCTTTTCTATCACCAAGGTGACTTTTTCAGCCGCGATAACATTGATGCCGGCATGGTGACTCTACACCCTTGTGGCTTCCCACATGGTCCTCACCCAAAAGCCTTTGCCGCGGGCAAAAAGCATCAGAAAAAAGAGACCGACGAAGTGGCGGTGATGATTGATACCCGCATGCCACTTGATATGGGCGACGCGGCGAAAGCCACCGAACTGACCGATTATGTTTACTCTTGGCGCACGCCAAGTGACGCAGAATAGCGAAGGAGAAAGCAATGAAACTGGCTTCACTCAAACACGGACGTGATGGCAAATTGATTTTGGTCTCTCGTGACCTGACTCGCGCCGTCCACGCCGACGATATTGCGCCCACACTACAAGCGGCGCTCGATAATTGGGCGACACTGGCGCCCAAACTGACTCAACGCTACGACGCGCTCAACGACAACCAAGTCAGTGAGTCCTTTGCCTTTGACCCCAGTGTCTGCGATTCACCGCTGCCCCGCGCCTTTCAGTGGGCGGATGGTAGCGCCTACGTTAACCACGTTGAACTGGTGCGCAAAGCACGCGGCGCACAAATGCCTGAGAGTTTTTGGACCGACCCACTGATGTATCAAGGCATGTCTGATGGCTTTCTCGGCCCACGTGACGAGATTGAATTAGTCGATGATGCGTGGGGCTGTGACTTTGAAGCCGAGCTTGCCGTCGTCACCGATGATGTGCCCATGCACCTTAGTGCTGACAAAGCGGGCCAACACATTAAACTGCTGATGCTGGTCAACGATGTTTCACTGCGCAGCCTGATCCCCGGCGAGCTTGCCAAAGGGTTCGGCTTTTTCCAATCCAAGCCCGCCTCTGCATTTTCACCGGTAGCGGTTACCCCAGATGAGCTGGGCGATCACTGGCGCGATCATAAAGTCCACTTACCGATGCATGTCACCCTCAACGGCGAATGGTTCGGGTCACCCGAGGCCGGTGTCGATATGACCTTTGATTTTGCCGAGCTGGTCGCGCATGTGGCGAAAAGCCGCCATGTCAGTGCGGGGACCATTATTGGCTCCGGTACTGTGTCCAACACCGATCGCAGCAAAGGCTCGTGCTGCTTAGCCGAAAAGCGCATGCTGGAAATTATCGACCAAGGTGAGGCAAAAACCCCGTTTATGACCTTTGGCGATAGCGTCACCATCGATATGCGCGACAGCCAAGAGGCATCTATTTTCGGCGCCATTGAGCAAACCGTGACCCGTTACATCCCGGAGTAACCTTGATGCGCGCCTAGAGTCTCTAGGCGCGCTTGACGTTGACGCCGTCTAGGAGCTTGTATGCTGCTTTATGATTACAGTAAGTCGACCGCGGCCTACCGCGTCCGCATCGCCCTTGGCCTTAAAGGCCTCAGCTACCAACGAGAAACCGTGTCCCTGCTTGATAAACACCAGCACAGCGACGCCTATCGTTCGCTCAACCCCGCCGGTTTAGTGCCTACCTTGGTCGATGGCGATGTCACCTTGAGCCAATCGCTCGCCATTATCGAATACCTCGACGAGCGCTATCCACAGGTCAAACTGCTCCCCAGTGATCCAGTGCAAAAAGCCCAGTGTCGATCACTGGCGCTCGACATTGCCTGTGATGTGCATCCACTCAATAACTTGCGGGTTCTGCAATACTTAACCGGCCCCTTTGGCCACAGTGATGACGACAAAATCACTTGGTATCACCATTGGCTAAAACAAGGGTTCGATGGTTTGGAAGCCAAATTACAAGGATTAGACAGCCCCTTTATTGGCGGCGAAGCGCCCAATTTGGCCGATATTTGTTTGGTCGCGCAGCTGTTTAATGCACGCCGATTTGCGTTTGATTTAACGGCCTACCCAACCCTGACGCGCATTGAATCACAATGCCAAGCGCTGGATGCATTTATACAGGCACACCCTGATAAGAGCTAAGGAGAGGACATGAAAGACGGATTGTTGTGGGCGCCGGATAAGGAACGTCAAACCCACACCTTACTCGCCGCGTTTATCCGTGCCGTGAATCAAGATCACGACACCCAGCTGAGTGGCTATGACGATCTTTATGCATGGTCAGTACGCCAAAGCGGCGATTTTTGGCAACAGTTATGGCAATTTTCCGGCGTGATCGGCGATCCGGGCGAGAGTGTGTGCGATATCAACCCCGAGCACCCTAATCGGGATAGCCACTGGTTTCCCTCCGCGCGCCTCAACTATGCCGAAAATCTGCTCAAACACGCCGAGCAGTATGCCGACCAACCAGCGATGATTTTTAGCGGTGAGCATGAGGTAGCACGAACCCTCACTTGGCGTGAGCTCGTCGATCAGATCGCGGCCATCCGTCACTACCTAGATACCCAAGGTGTTCAGCCGGGCGATGTGGTTGCTGGCTATTTACCTAACCTGCCTGAAACCGTGATTGCGATGCTTGCCACCGCGGCACTGGGCGCGATTTGGACCTCAACCTCACCGGACTTTGGCGTCGACAGCGTGTTGGACCGTTTTGGCCAAACCGAGCCCAAAGTGCTGTTTACCACCGATCACTATCACTACAACGGCAAAACCTATGACTGCCTGAATAAAGCGCAGCAGGTGGTGGATAAGGTACCGGCCATTGAGCGCCTAGTGGTGATCCCTTTTGATGGTGATCGACCTTCTTTACCCGCTGGCGTGGATAATTGGCAAGATTTATTAGCCCACGACGCGCCGCCGCTTCGCTTTACCCGCGTGGCATTCAATGCCCCACTCTTTGTGCTTTACTCTTCCGGCACCACGGGTAAGCCCAAGTGCATTATTCATTCGGTAGGGGGGATATTGCTCAATCACCTGAAAGAGCATCAACTCCATTCAGATGTGCGCCCCGGCGATCGCTTTTTCTACTTCACCACCTGCGGCTGGATGATGTGGAATTGGCAGGTCAGTGCCTTGGCAAGCGGCGCGACCTTGGTGCTCTATGATGGCTCGCCGTTTTATCCGGATGCAGGCGTACTTTGGCGACTGGCCGAGCAGCATCAGATCACCCTTTTTGGCACGGCGGCGAAATACTTAGAAGCATTGGAAAAACAAGGGGTGGCGCCGAAAGATGATTACTCGCTGGCGTCGCTGCGCGTCCTATGTTCGACCGGCTCAGTACTTGCGCCCGAGCAGTTTGATTATGTCTATCAAAAGATAAAGTCTAATCTGCAGTTAAGCTCGATTGCGGGTGGTACCGACATTTGTGGCTGTTTTGTTCTTGGCAGTCCACTGTCACCGGTTTATCGCGGCGAAAGCCAAAAGCGCGGCTTGGCGCTGGATGTACAAGTGTTTAACCCCCAAGGCCAAGCAGTTGAGGAGCAGAAAGGGGAGCTGGTGTGTTGCAATAGCTTCCCCAACCAGCCGGTTGGCTTTTGGCACGATACCGATGGCAGTCGCTATCACAATGCCTATTGGAACAAGATTGATGACATCTGGTTCCATGGTGACTATGTGCGCCTGACCGCACAAGGTGGCATGGTGTTTTATGGTCGGTCTGATGCGGTACTAAACCCAGGCGGGGTACGAATTGGTACGGCGGAGATCTATCGCCATGTAAATCAGCTTAGCGAGATCATGGATTCAGTGGTCATCGGTCAGCAATGGAAAAACGATGTCCGCGTAGTGCTATTCGTCAAACTCGCTGCTGGTGTGACACTGGATGAACCACTCAAGCAAACCATCAAAAAAACCATCCGCACCCAGTGCACGCCGCGTCATGTTCCCGCCGTGATTGCCGAGGTGAGCGATATTCCGCGCACCAAGTCAGGGAAACTGGCCGAATTGGCGGTACGCGATGTGGTCCATGGGCAAGACGTGGCACAGTTAAGCGCCTTGGATAACCCAGCATCACTCGATCAATACCGTCATCGCCCCGAGCTCACCCAATAAGCGGACGTTATGATCGAAAAAGGCCGCTTCCTCATGATGCGGCCTTTTTGCTGGGTTTAACTCCGAAATGGCTTAGCGCAGACGATGGTCATCCTCGTCGTCATCTTTGCGCTCATATTCCCCCTCAAAGGTGTCGCCATCGTCACCACGGCCTCCGCGACGGAAAGGATCTTCCCCAAAAGGTCCTTGCGCATTGCCCCCTTGATGGAAGCCACCTTGGCTAAAGCCTGCTTGAGAGACAGTGACGCGTTTCATCACTTGTTTGGCGAGCGCGGCACGCGGTGCTGGTAGCAGCACCAACATCCCCATCGCATCGGTCATAAAGCCTGGCGTTAACAGCAGCACGCCAGCGACGGCCAGCATCACGCCTTCAAGGATTTGCTGGGCGGGCAATTCTCCGCGATTAAGCCTGTCTTGCACCGAGGCCAAGGTCATCAGTCCTTGGCTGCGCACCAAGGAGGCTCCGACGAATGCGGTGATCAAAACCAGCGCCAGTGTGGGCCACAATCCCAACCAACCACCAACCTGAATAAACAGGCCGATTTCAATCACTGGGACCAGAATAAATAGCAGCAATAAGATTGGAAACACGATTCACCTCGCGCTGGAAATGGACTTTTCATCCTAACATCAAAATCCGCCAAACGCCGAACAACGAAACCGAATTTAGCGCTTGAATCAATGTGCAAGAAAGCGCATTTTGTCTATGCGCCATGCTACAGCTGTGACCGGGGTCAGCCCTTTTCACCGCATTATATGCTGTAATGGCGGCTGAAAGGATGTAACAGATAATACATCCAGCCAAAATCTCTGAGGAATGGATTCTACAGCAAAATTTGTGGCGACGTTTTAATCATTATAATAACTTGATGTTAAGGCCAACGCATGTCTCAGACGATTGTAACACCCAATGAAACCTCGATCCTCACTACTGCAACCCGTTTAGAAGAAGATTTACTCGGCCAACGCGCGGTACCTGCCGATGCCTACTACGGTATCCATACGTTGCGGGCAGTGGAAAACTTTACCATTTCCGGTACCCGGATTTCTGATATCCCCGATTTCGTTCGCGGCATGGTTTACACCAAAAAAGCCGCTGCGATGGCAAACCAAGAGCTTGGTGTTATTCCTGCCGATGTCGGTGATTACATCATCAAAGCCTGTGACCAGATTTTAGAAACCGGCAAATGCATGGATCAGTTCCCCTCGGATGTCTTCCAAGGCGGCGCAGGCACCTCGGTAAACATGAATGCCAACGAGGTGATTGCCAACCTTGCGCTTGAACTGATGGGGCACGAGAAAGGTGACTATGATGTGATTAACCCCAATGATCACGTCAATAAGAGCCAATCCACCAACTGTGCGTACCCAACAGGCTTCCGTATTGCCGTTTACAACAGCATTCTCAAGCTAATGGATGCGATTGATTACCTGCAAAAAGAATTCGATGCCAAAGCTGAAGCCTATGCGCATGTCATCAAAATGGGCCGCACCCAGCTACAAGACGCGGTACCGATGACGGTCGGGCAAGAATTCAAAGCCTTCTCAGTACTACTGCGCGAAGAAATCAAAAACATTAAATATACCGCCGCGCTACTGTTAGAGGTCAACCTCGGCGCCACCGCGATTGGCACCAAACTGAATGCCGCAGAAGGCTATCAGCAACTGGCGGTGAAACGCCTAGCTGAAATCACAGGCTTGCCGTGTATCCCAGCAGAAGATTTGATTGAAGCCACGTCAGACTGTGGATCGTATGTGATGGTCCATGGTGCGCTAAAACGCCTGGCGGTGAAATTGTCGAAGATTTGTAACGACCTCCGACTGCTCTCCTCGGGCCCACGTGCCGGGCTCAATGAAATTAACCTACCTGAAATGCAGGCCGGTTCATCCATCATGCCCGCTAAGGTTAACCCGGTGATCCCAGAAGTGGTGAACCAGGTTTGCTATCGCGTGATGGGGAATGACACCACCATCACCTTTGCTGCCGAAGCCGGTCAATTGCAACTTAACGTAATGGAGCCGGTGATTGGGCAGGCGCTGTTTGAGTCTATCTCGATTTTAGCCAATGGTTGCCGCAATCTCGGTGAAAAATGTGTGAGCGGGATCACCGTTAACCAAGCCGTGTGCGAACACTACGTGCTTAACTCGATTGGCATCATCACTTATCTTAACCCCTTTATCGGCCACCACGAGGGCGATATTGTCGGTAAGATTTGTGCTGAAACAGGTAAGAGCGTTAAAGAAGTGGTGCTCGAGCGTGGTTTAATGACCGAGGGGGAGCTGGACGAGATCTTCTCGGTTGAAAACCTGATGCATCCTAAGTATCGCGGTAAACGCTTTAACGCCTAGTGGGTCAGTCATCAGTCGGTCACTCACAACAGACACCAACCACCTACAGAGACAACAAAGGGCGCTGACAGCGCCCTTCTTTTATACCTTCAATTGCCCTTACAACACCTGGGTAATCAGCAAACCACAAGCGATACTGAACACCATACTCAGCAAGCCTGGTGCCATAAAGCTGTGATTAAAAATATACTTACCAATCCGCGTGGTGCCGGTTCGGTCAAAGTCGATGGAGGCAATGATCGGCCCGTAGTTAGGAATAAAGAAGTAGCCATTCACCGCTACAAAGGTCGCAATAATCATCGAAGGCGGCAGCCCCAAGGTAATCGCCACAGGCACCAACACCGCTGTCGTTGCACCTTGGCTGTTCACCATGACTGACAAAGCGAACAGCGCAAACGCAAATGTCCACGGTGCCATCTCAACCAAGCCAGACACCGCCTCTTTTACCATCTCGCCATGGCCACCAATCAAAGTATCACCGAGCCAAGCAATACCAAAGATAGCGACAATCGCACGCATCCCGGCATGGAATACCGAACCTTGGCTAATCGCATTGCCGTCCGGCTTACAGGTCAAAATGATCAATGCACCCACTGACAGCATCACGATTTCAATGGTATGCGCCATCCCCATTGGCTCGCCATCAAAGGCCGGGCGCAGGGTTGGGAATGCCCCCATGATGACCACGGCTAAGGCACCAAATAAGAACAAGCCAACCGATTTCTTCGCCTCCGGCGTGACTTCGATATCTTCAACGGCCAAATCCGCTTCCATTTCTCGACGAAAGTCGGGATCTTGTAAACGGCGTTGATATTCAGGATCGTCTTTAAGCTCTTTACCCAGCTTATTAACAATCACACATGCCAAGGCAAGACCAATAAAGGTGCTGGGAATGGTAACCGACAGCACATCAGCAAGGGTAATCCCTTGCGGCTCTAAAAAGGCCACACACGCCACCACCGCAGCGGCGATGGGGCTGGCCACAATCGCAAATTGCGAGGCAATGACCGCCATCCCTAACGGACGAGCCGGACGAATGCCGCTTTTACGACTGACTTCAGCAATCACCGGTAAGACCGAATAGGCAACGTGTCCGGTTCCCGCCATCATAGTGAAGAC
>NZ_MUET01000081.1:0-10571 GCF_001995685.1 Salinivibrio sp. IB282
CAATATACGAGTGCCCCACTACCCAGCCGACATCCGACGCGGCCCAAAACACTTCACCGGGTTTGACGTTATAAATCGCGCTCATGCTGTACTTCATCGCCACCGCGTGGCCGCCATTGTCACGTACTACGCCTTTGGGTTTACCCGTGGTACCGGAGGTATAGAGGATATATAAGGGATCCGTAGCATTGACGGGCACCGGTGCTGCAGGCTTTGCTTCAGCCAATAACGCTGCCCAGTCGGCATCACGCGGGTTGTCTAAATTGGCGCGGCACATTGCACGTTGATAGACCACCACATGGTCGGGTTTGTAGCGGCTGTCCATGATGGCTTGATCAACCATCGGCTTATACGCCAAGGTTTTCTCGCCTTCAATCCCGCATGAGGCGGTGAGCACCGCTTTGGGCTCCGCATCTTCAATCCGTACCGCCAGCTCGTTCGGGGCAAAGCCACCAAACACCACCGAATGAATAGCACCAAGCCGTGCACACGCGAGCATCGCTACGGTTGCTTCTGGGATCATGGGCATATAAATCACCACGCGATCGCCTTTTTCAACCCCTAGCCCTGCCAGCATGCCCGCCACTTTCGCCACATAGTCACGCAGCGCCGCATAGGTGTAGGTGGTTTTTTTATCGGTAACCGGTGAGTCGTAAATCAGCGCGGTTTGCTCGCCCCGGCCTTGTTCGACATGGGCATCGAGTGCCATATACGCGGTGTTCATAGTGCCATCGGCAAACCAGCGCTCAATGCCATTGTCGTCTTTGCTAAGCATGGTTTGAGGAAAGGTAAACCAATCGAGCTGTTTGGCCTGTGCCTGCCGAAATCCCTCGGGATCACGGCTAGCCCAATCCGCGTGGTGTTGATAACTGGCTTCTTGCATAAGCGGCTCCTTATCGCCCGCGATCAGCGAGCGATGAGTTAGCAAGCAACGTGTTGAGAACGTGCTTAGTTAATCACAAACAGCGACATAAATTCGTGCACCGGGGTTTTCTCCAGCGCGGCCTGGTCGTTACATAAGGCGGCAATTTTATCGCTCTGTGCTTGCGGGAACCGAGTTACCAAGTTGGAGCGGAATTTTTGCTCCAGCACAGGGATCCCTTCCTCGCGGCGACGGCGATGACCAATCGGATATTCCACCGCGACTTGTTCAGTGTGGCTGCCATCGGTAAAGAAGATTTGGATCGCATTGGCAATCGAGCGCTTGTCGGCTTCTAGGTATTCCGCGCTATAGCGTGGGTCTTCTTTGATCACCATTTTTTGCCGTAGCGCATCAATACGCGGATCGGCGTGATGGAAAGCGTCTTCATAGTGCTCGGCCACTAGATTGCCGTATAGCAGCGGTACTGCCACCATGTATTGCAGGCAGTGGTCACGGTCAGCCGGATTAGCCAACTCCCCTTCTTTAGAAATGATGCGAATGGCCGATTCATGGGTGGTGATTTCAATACGTTCAATCTCATCCACGCGGTCTTTCATCTGTGAATGCAAGGTCACCGCCGCTTCTACCGCAGTTTGGGCATGAAACTCTGCTGGGAAGGAGATCTTGAACAGCACGTTTTCCATCACATAGCTGGCAAAGTCTTGTTTGACACTAAAAGCGTTGCCGTTAAATAGCACATCGTAATAACCCCACTTAGGTGCGCTGAGCACCGACGGCAAGCCCATTTCACCTTTCATGGTGATCATCGCCAAGCGCACCGCACGGGAGGTGGCATCGCCCGCCGCCCACGATTTGCGTGACCCGGCGTTCGGCGCATGGCGGTAGGTGCGCAGCGCACAACCATCGACCCACGCTTGTGAAACGGCATCAATGATCTGGTCACGATTACCGCCCAGCATTTTGGTGACCACCGCCGTCGACGCCACGCGCACCAGTAAAACGTGATCGAGCCCGACGCGGTTAAAGCTATTTTCAAGAGCAAGCACGCCTTGGATCTCATGCGCTTTGATCATCGCAGTCAGCACATCGCGCATGGTAAGCGGCGGTTTGCCTTCGGACACGGCCACACGGCTTAAATAATCGGCAGTGGCCAAAATGCCACCTAGGTTATCGGACGGATGGCCCCACTCGGCGGCGAGCCAAGTATCGTTAAAATCGAGCCAGCGAATAACACACCCGATGTTAAACGCGGCAGTGACCGGATCAAGCTCGTGGGAGGTGCCCGGCACACGCGCACCATGTTGCACAGTCGTCCCCGGCACCAGTGGACCCAGGTGTTTGGTGCATTCAGGGAAACGTAGCGCCAGCAAGCCACAGCCTAGGGTATCTATCAGGCAGTTACGCGCGGTGTTGTAGGCTTCCGCCGACTCAATCGGCGTGCTATCGACATAATCGGCAATTTGCACCAATAACGCATCGGGATCCGGGCGCTGGTTCAGTTCTACGTTGTTGCTCATGGTCAATTCCTTCTGTAATTTCAATCGGGTGAATGCGCGCCGATTAGGGGCGCTGATCGATAGGTAGCCAATCCTGGTGTTCAGGGCCGTCGTAATCGGCACTGGGGCGAATAATGCGGTTATTGGCGCGCTGCTCAAACACATGCGCCGCCCAGCCCGTTACTCGGCTCATCACAAAAATCGGGGTAAACAATTTGGTCGGGATCCCCATAAAGTGGTAGGCCGACGCATGATAAAAATCGGCATTGGGGAACAAGCCTTTTTCGCGCTTCATCACCTGCTCAACCCGCTTAGACACATCATAAAGCCAAGCGTCTGGTGCGTTCTGCGCCAGCTGTTTCGACCAATGCTTAATAAGGGCATTGCGGGGATCTGACTCGCGGTAAATTGCATGGCCAAAACCCATCACTTTGTCCTTGTTGGCCAGCATTTGCATTAACCCTGCTTCGGCTTCGTCAGGCGACCGCCACTGTTCCAGCATCGCCATTGCCGCTTCGTTGGCACCGCCATGTAATGGGCCGCGCAAACTGCCGATGGCCGCGGTAATGCAAGAGTGCAAATCAGACAAGGTGGACGCGCACACACGGGCGGTAAAGGTCGAGGCATTGAACTCATGCTCAGCATACAGCACCAGCGAGCAATGCATCACAGATTCATGCAGTGGCGACGGCGTTTCATCAGTGAGCATTTTCAGGAAGTAACCGCCAATGCTTTTCACCTCTGGCTGATAGGTATCGACCCGCACGCCATCATGCGAGTAGCGGTACCAATAGCAGATAATGGCCGGTAACATCGCCAACAGCGTATCGGTTTTATCCGTTTGCTCACTAAAATCGGTTTCTTGATCCAAATTACCCAGCATCGAGCAGCCAGTACGCATCACATCCATGGGGTGCGCATTGGCCGGGATCCGTTCCAACACCGCTTTTAAGGCGTCAGGTAATCCCCGCTTGCCAACCAAGGTTTCGGTGTAGTCAGCCAGTGCTTGGCGATTGGGGAGTTGACCTTTGAGTAGCAGGTAAGCCACTTCCTCAAATTGGGCGTGATTGGCTAAATCGGTAATGTCATAACCACGATAGGTTAATCCAGTGCCGGTTTGCCCGACCGTACACAAGGCGGTGGTGCCGGCACTTTGACCACGCAGGCCTGCGCCAGAGGTTGGTTTCTCGTTAGGTGCGACGGCGACATTTGTCATGATTGGCTCCTTTCCTTTGATGCCATCAGATTCAACCGCTGCATGAATCCGTGAACGTGATGATAATTCCAGTGGTGTAACCGACGTTTTCACACCGTGGGTGTGCGTCCGTGATCACTCTTTGCCAAATAGGCGATCCAATTGCTGTTCGTAGGCGTGATAGCCCAAGAAGTCATAGAGCGCATCACGGGTTTGCATGGTGTCGACCACGTTTTTTTGGTGGCCATCATCCAGTAGGTGTTGATACACATTGAGGGCGGCTTGGTTCATGGCGCGAAACGCAGAGAGCGGATACAGCACCATGCTGACTCCCACGCTCGCCAGCTCTTGGCTGGTAAACAGTGGGGTTTGCCCAAACTCGGTGATATTGGCCAGTACCGGCACCTCTACTTGCTCGACAAAGGCTTGGTACTGTTCGAGCGTTTGCATGGCTTCTGGGAAAATCATGTCCGCTCCCGCTTTTACGTATGCTCTGGCGCGGGCAACGGCACTGTCCATGCCTTCCACCGCCAAGGCATCGGTGCGGGCCATGATCACAAATTTAGGATCGGTGCGCGCGTCCACCGCCGCTTTAATGCGGTCGACCATTTCAGCTTGGCTGACAATTTCTTTGTTGGGACGATGACCGCAGCGCTTTTGCGCCACTTGATCTTCCATATGCACCGCGCCCGCGCCGGCTCGTTCCATTTCACGAACGGTACGGGCAATGTTGAGCGCACCGCCAAAACCGGTATCAATGTCCACCAGCAAGGGCACGTCTGTCGCTGCGGTGATCCGGCGGACATCTTCCAACACATCGTTAAGCGTGGTGATCCCCAAATCCGGTAAGCCATAAGAGGCATTAGCAATCCCACCTCCTGACAGGTAAATGGCTTGATGCCCTACTCGCTCTGCCATCATGGCGCAATAGGGGTTAATGGTGCCGACGACTTGCAGCGGAATATTGCTGCGCACCGCTTGGCGAAAACGTGCACCTGCACTCATAGTATTCTCCTTGTAAATTCGTGGCTTAGCGGGGCTTACCACCGCACTATTTTTAATTCGTCAGTTGCTATTCAATCTGCTATTTGCTGTTCAATCAGTTGGCGGCTGCGCTGAATATGACGACGCATCAGCATTTCGGCCAACTCGGCATCGCGCTCACGAATTGCCGCTAAAATTTGCATGTGCTCTTGCAGCGCTTGCTGGGGGCGAGAATGCGCTCGGGGCGATTGAAATCGATACATTCGCAATAGGTGGTACAACTCACCACACAACAGATTGATCAGTTTGTGGTTATGGCTGGCTTTGATGATGCAATAGTGAAAATCAAAGTCGCCTTGTTGATGAAAGTAGGCCGCCCCCTCCACCCGCTCGATATAGGCATGGTGGGTGTCGAGCACCGCACTGAGCTGCTCAATTTCCGCATCGGTGATGTGCGCGCACGCCAGTCTTGCGGCCATGCCCTCTAACGCTTCTCGCACCGCATAAATCTCAGCCAATTGTCGATGCGTGAGTGTCACGACTCTCGCACCGACATGAGGGACGCGCTCGACCAACCCCAAGGCTTCGACCCGCATCATCGCCTCGCGCAGTGGGCCTCGGCTGACGCCAAATGCAGCAGCTAACCCCGCTTCCGATACTTTGGTGCCCGCTGGATAGGTACCGGTGACAATCGCCTCGATAAGCTGTTCAGTCAGGCTGGCTGACTTGGTGGGCTCACGTGACTCAGCTGGCGCCAATTGCGTGTGCTGATCGAGAACCTGGTCACTTGTCGACAATAAAGACATAAAAACCGCCTATAAACTTCAATAGAGCCAGAATAGAATAAGATTGTAGACAATGTAGATTAGACTTTGGTCTGTAGCGACACACTTTTATCGTGATCAAAACCACAACGTAAATGATAATGTACGCATTGGATTGTTATCCACTTGTTATCAAACAGGCGTTTGACTCGACCTATTCAACCAACGGCGTATGGTGTAGCGGTCGTTTTAATAGGGATAGAACGCAAATATGGATAAAAATCATTCCAAGCGTGAAAACGCACTCGCGCTACTCATTGGTAGTAGTCTGGTGTCACTTGGCATCTTCTTTTTCAACCAAGTAGGCCTACTCACCGGCGGTACCGCTGGGCTGGCACTCTTTTTACAACGTGTCACCGACTTTAGTTTTGGTGAGCTTTTCTTCGTGATCAACCTACCTTTCTATTGGCTCGCTTACACCCAAATGGGTAAACGCTTCACCTTAAGTACCTTGGTCGCCGTCAGCATTGTGTCTTTCTGTGCTGATCACTTACATCACGTGCTCACCATTCAAAGTATTCATCCCGTCTATGCCGCTTTGATTGGCGGTGGCCTCATTGGTATGGGCATGCTGGTGATGTTTCGGCATCAATGCAGTTTGGGCGGGTTTAACACCTTAGCGCTGTTCTTACAGCAACGATTCGGCATCCGCGCCGGGAAAGTGCAAATGGCGCTGGATTGCTCGATTGTGGTGTTGTCACTGATGGTCGTTGACCCATGGCTGATTGCCTTATCGGTCGCCGCGGCGATCACCACCAACCTCGTGCTCGCCATGAACCACAAGCCTGGACGCTATCAAGTTCAACCTCCTTCAACCGCATAATGGCGGTGAGTGTTGAGAGGCGGGTTTTCGCCTCTTTTCCCTCAAACTCCATCCACTCAAGTTTGGCGTGTTATTCGTGCCATCTTCGCCGCTCGCACGCCTAAATGCGAATCACTCTTACAATTGATTGCTGCACATGCTAAATTTCGCGTTTTGATCGCCTATCATAAAGGAGTGTTGATGAACGCGGCCGATCCTAGCGTTGATGTGTTAAGCCTGCCCACCACGGTTGCACTCGCCCCTTTCCCTTCTGTTTTAGGCTTGTCTGTGATCCCTGATGATGTAGTGGGCACGTCACTTCAAGAACAGCTCACGACTGAGCACGGATTGACGCAGTGTTTTTCCGCCGTCAACGCCACCTATGGCGACGCAGATAACCGCGCCCAAGGCACGCTCTTTATCGGCGCTTATGCCTATGAGTTTTTGCTGCCCGTGCTGGCCAGCTGGCTACAAGGCGGGCAGATACCATCACTGGACTTGGATAATTGGCAGGTCAAATACGAACCTACCCGCGTCACTAAACCCAATGGCCAAGAGCTTGTTTATCACAAGCCACATTTTTACCTCAATGCCTTGATTGGCTGGAAACAGCCAGCGGCAGAAGATTGGCAGGCTATTTTGCACGGCGCGTTGTTACGTCACTTTTCGCCGATCGTCGATGCGGTTGCCGAGCAAAGTGGTATGCGTGAAGGGCCACTTTGGAAAGTGGTTGCCGATTCAATCTGTATTGCCTTTTTGATGGTGGGTAAACATCGTGACTGTGAACAGGCCGCGCGTGACGCAGCTCTATCGATCGTCCATCAACGCGGCACCCCACTTTATAGCAAGCGCAGTGGTTTTCACGATGTGACCGTCTACGATCCAAACGATACCCAAACCGTGCTGCAAACCCATAGCTTCCGTCTGCGCGGCGGCTGCTGCCGGATCTTTACCGTCGATGATCACAGTTATTGCTCAACCTGCTGCTTTTTAAAACCTGACGAACAAGCTAAGCGCCTTGCAGAAGTTGCGTGTCAGCGTGAAGGCGTGGCACTGGACACGCAGCCTCGCTAACTCAGCGCCACATCGACCCAAACAAGACGATGATCGGAGTGGGCACGCGCATTTTCTTGGCCGTTTTTATCACAAATCAGTGGGTAATCGGCATCATCAGACGCCGGCCAAAATACGCCAGAGGCTTGCACCGCTAGCTCTCGCGAAGGTAGGACGTAATCGAGGCGTAACCCACCGTTATGGGTAGCGATGGCCCGCCCTTTGCCATCGATAAAGCGGAACACATGAAACTGTGCCGCGTCACTTTTTGGCACCTGCGCCCCAACTGCAACCTCGGGATGCACCCGCGGATGGTGAAGCAAGGCGCCAATGGCTTGCTTGTCCCCATCACCATAGCTCGGATCCGCATTTAAATCGCCAATCACCACAAACGGTGTCTCAGGAGAAAGCCCGCCGTGAGCGCCCTTGTCGTCCACCAGCCAATCGGCATTATCCAAAAGGCCAATCAGTTGGTGAATTTCATCACTGTTGCGCCGCCAGTTACGCTTTTCTGGCCCATCAAACACCGGCGGTGTGGGATGACACGCCACCACCTGTATTCGTTTATCACCAACCAAAATCGGCACTGACACCAAGTTTTTCGAGGCGAGGCGTAGCGCCGTTTGTGCCTGTTCGGTGTAGTAGTCCGCGGGAATTTGATGCTGAGGAAGCTGATGCCACGCGAAGTCTTGCCACGTGCGAATCGCATCGTCTTCGATGGGGTAACGCGATAAAATCACATAACCAAACTGGCCATGATAGTCGCCAAAGCCATGACATTGCTGGGCTCGATTTAATCGTTGATGCATGCTGACCGGCACCGTGAGTTTTAACCCCGTGTTGGTGGCGGGCAAGTAGCGATACGGATAATCAATCGGCGTGTCACCGTGTTGCGATTCGGCCAGGTGACGCTCACAAAATGTGGCGAGCGCACCATCGTCGCCACCGTTGCCCGGATGATCGAATTCACAAAGCACCGCCACATCGGGGCGCACCCGCTGTAAGGTTGCGGCGAGATTTTTAATTTGTCGGCTGGGGGCAGGCGCTAGCATCTTTGCTTTAATGTCACCAGCCTGACGCCCGGCTAGAGAGAGGTTGAATTGCGCGAACCTAAGGGTAAAAGGTGTTGTCATGACATCCCACGAGTAAGCTAAAAGGCAAGCTATTTTAACAAGCTATCAAGGGCGCGACGAATTTGCCGCGCATCGTCCTCTGCTCGATGCGGCGTCGGCCCCAGTGCCTCCATTTCGCGACTAAAATCGCGCCGATCCAGATCGCTGTGCTTTTTTAGCCATTGATTCACCTCCATTAAGGTGAATGAAGGACGCATATAGCAGGCTTTATAAAGTCGCCCCATCCAGAACAGATCCCATTGGCTATCGCACAATACATGTTCAAAAGGCGCGAGGGTCTGGTTGAGATGCTGGCATACTTCAAGAACACTGATCCCTTCGCTAAAAAGACGTTCACGCGAGATCCCATGAATTCGGGTTTCGGCTTCATTGTCCCAGTGGTGCCAATGTCCACTGGCGGTGGAAGGGTCAATCAAAAAACTATGGCTGTCACCACTTGGTAACACGTACCCGACCTCAATCGGGTAAGACACTAACGACAAACCGGATGCTTCAAAATCCAGTGTCACCCACATACGCGTACTCCTTGCTCATAAACACTCCTGCATGACTAGGCACTTCCATTGCCTGATTACCTAACTGTAGCCTTTTTGTTGCTACTTGGATGGGTTGTCGCGCTACTTTTGCGTGCTTGATTAACAAGTGGGTGAAAAAATAGATTTTATTTCATGTGCTTGGCTATTTTTTTATTGATAATGTGATAATTCTGACAAGTGACCGTCGGAGTTTGTCAGTTAGGCGCTATATTTCATCGCCGGATTGATTTAGGCTTCGGTAAATGCTGCGGTAGGCAGTTTGATAGCAACCACCTTGTTAACGAGGGATAATGGGTATGAAGCAAACGTCTCGGACCATGCTTGCGCGTAAACACGTCGCGTTAGTGGCGCACGATCACTACAAAAGCGCCTTGAGCGAGTGGGTACAAGAAAATAAAGAGATACTGAGTCAGCATGAGCTGTATGCCACCGGCACCACCGGGCATATTCTTGCGCGAGAAACCGGATTAAAAATCACCCCGTTAATCAGCGGCCCCATGGGGGGTGACCAGCAACTCGGGGCGATGATTTCTGAACAAAAAATTGATGCGATGATTTTCTTTTGGGATCCGCTCAATGCCGTGCCACACGATCCGGATGTCAAAGCGCTACTCCGCGTAAGCACGGTTTGGAATATTCCCGTTGCCACCAATCGCTCAACCGCACGCTTTCTGATCACGTCGCCGCTATTTGGCCAAGAGGTGGATGTTCAAATCCCTGATTATCAAGCGTACTTAGACGAACGTTTATGAGTACAATTTATCACAGCAACTGATAGATCATTAGGAGCAAAGGTGTTTCTCCTTTGCTCCATTTTAAATGCATTAGTTACTATTTAAACCAACTACTCGAGAGCCTAACTTTTCTTTGTATAGATTTTCATACGCTATGACATCTTCTTTATCAAGGTTTGCAGGTAGTGTTTGTAGCAACGTAAATTTTAGTCCCTTGTGGTAATCAGAGTTTTTTTCGCAATGCTCTTTGAGTTGTTTATTGTTGCCATGTCTCGTTTTCACATAGCTTTTCCAGCGCTGCCAGACCCCTTCCTCTCCATAGGCCGCGCCGACATAATGCTGAGCTTCAGCATCAGGGTTTGTATCTAAGATCAAATAAATACCATTTACTGCAGACAAACGTGAATACCAGTCTTGGTTAGCATCCTGGTTATTAATGAGCACGTTTAACTCATCGAACGTCAGAACAAAGTTGAGTAGCCCCGGAAAGGTGCCTAAGTATCCTTTTGGTAGCACTTCCAGAACTTCCTTATCGTTATTTTCTACCCATTGGTGCCACGATATAGCAGCTCCTCCCCAATCAATTACAACCCTATCCTTGTAATCTTTAAAGCTATCTACTTCTTGTAGATCGTAGTAATACTTCTCGTTGTCGTAGCGAGAGCCCTCTACCTTAAAAGCACCAATAAATAGTGACTTACTCCTATCCAGACCAATAAAGGAAAAGATATATCGGTAGATTTCAAGGTAGTTGACCAGATTTTCTAATTAAGCGGCACTTTTTTGACCGCCTCGTTGATTGTCTTCTGAGCTGCTTGGATTGAGTGTTACTGAACTAACAGGTGTCCAGTCACGCGTTTCTTTAGCCCAACGCTCAGGATGCTTGGCTTTTGCCTGCTGATAGACGGCATGCCGTTTCGCTAACACCTGA
>NZ_MUET01000082.1:0-11603 GCF_001995685.1 Salinivibrio sp. IB282
AGGCGCGCTTTGGCTTGGGTATTCATGATTAACACCGCATTGGCGCTTGTCCGACCTACGCCTGGTTTATATATCGGTGATTCCATTGGCGTAGGTGACACAAGCCCCGGGACTTTGTTGGATATGGGCACATTGTCAACGGGCGCCTGTCACGTTCAGTGCCAAATTTAACATCGGTGCCAGATTTGGCCGCCAATGTCGGAGGCGCGCTTTGGCTTGGGTATTCATGATTAACACCGCATTGGCGCTTGTCCGACCTACGCCTGGTTTATATATCGGTGATTCCATTGGCGTAGGTGACACAAGCCCCGGGACTTTGTTGGATATGGGCACATTGTCAACGGGCGCCTGTCACGATCGGTGCCAAATTTAACATCGGGATTAATCTTTGGCTTTGATGTCCGATGGCGCCGTGCAACGGGCGCGCGGCCCACATTGTGATACTTATTGGCACTGTGCTGGCGCTTATGCCGACCTACGCATACTTTAACGTCAATGATTCCATTCACGATCGGTGCCGAATTTAACCTCCCATGTCGGATGGCGCGCGGCGGAAATCACGCCAAGCTTGCGCGATCGAGAAGGCGCTTATGCCGACCTACGCCTGGTTTATATATCGATGATCCCATTGGCGACGATGACACAAGCCCCGGGATTTTGTTGGATATGGGCACATTGTCAACGGGTGCCTGTCACGATCATTGTCAAATTTGACCGCCAATGTCGGAGGCGCGCGGCATATATCGTGATAATGATTGACACCGCTCCGGCGCTTGTCCGACCTACGCCTGGTTTATATATCGGTGATTCCATTGGCGTAGGTGACACAAGCCCCGGGACTTTGTTGGATATAGGCACATTGTCAACGGGCGCCTGTCACGATCGGTGCCAAATTTAACATCGGGATTAATCTTTGGCTTTGATGTCCGATGGCGCCGTGCAACGGGCGCGCGGCCCACATTGTGATACTTATTGGCACTGTGCTGGCGCTTATGCCGACCTACGCCTGGTTTATATATCGGTGATTCCATTGGCGACGATGACACAAGCCCCGGCCAGGTNCAACGGGCGCCTGTCACGATCGGTGCCAAATTTAACATCGGGATTAATCTTTGGCTTTGATGTCCGATGGCGCCGTGCAACGGGCGCGCGGCCCACATTGTGATACTTATTGGCACTGTGCTGGCGCTTATGCCGACCTACGCCTGGTTTATATATCGGTGATTCCATTGGCGACGATGACACAAGCCCCGGCCAGGTGTTGGATATGTGCACATTGCCAACGGGCGCCTGTCACGATCGGCGCCAATTTTAACCACCCATGTCGGAGGTTACCCCTTCATCTCCGCGGCGAAGTTGAGCATGCGGTTGAGTGGGATTAACGCTTTTTCGCGCACGTTATCATCAACGTGAATTTCATGCTCTTCGCCGCCGTTTTCAAGTGCGTTTTCAATCGCTTTAAGGCCGTTCATGGCCATCCAAGGGCAGTGGGCGCAGCTGCGACAGGTGGCGCCAGCGCCGGCGGTGGGGGCTTCGACAAGTTCTTTTTCCGGCACCATTTGCTGCATCTTATAGAAAATGCCTTTATCAGTGGCGACGATCAGCTTTTCGTTCGGCAGCGTTTGTGCCGCTTTAATCAGCTGGCTGGTTGAGCCGACCGCATCCGCCATTTTCACCACGCTCGCCGGGGATTCAGGGTGAACGAGAATCGCGGCATCAGGATAAAGGTGTTTCATTTTTTCCAGCGCTTGGGCTGAGAATTCATCATGCACCACGCATTCGCCTTGCCATAAGACCATGTCAGCGCCCGTTTCTTTTTCGATATAGGCACCAAGGTGGCGATCTGGGGCCCAGATAATTGGCTTATCTTGGCTGTCTAGGTGCTCGACAATCTCTAACGCGATGCTTGAGGTGACCACCCAATCGGCACGCGCTTTGACGGCGGCCGAGGTATTGGCATACACCACCACGGTGTGGTCTGGGTGTGCGTCACAAAACGCGGTGAATTCATCGGCAGGACAACCTAAGTCTAACGAGCACTCGGCATTAAGCGTTGGCATTAAGACGGTTTTCTCTGGGGTGAGGATTTTAGCGGTCTCCCCCATAAAACGTACACCGGCGACAATCAAGGTACTTGCCGAGTGTTGGTTGCCAAAGCGGGCCATTTCTAACGAATCGGCGACACATCCACCAGTTTCTTCCGCGAGGGCTTGGATCTCTGGATCCGTGTAATAGTGAGCAACAAGCACCGCGTCTTTTTCTTCTAACAATTGTTTGATGCGTGCAACGTGTTGTTTTTTCTCTTCGTCACTCAGTGCCACAGGTTTCGGCGGAAAGGGGTAGACCCTTTGCGACGTTTCAATCACTTGGCTCATGGGATTACTCATGCTTACTTCCAGTCCGGGGCTTCCAGTCCGGGTAGTATAACGTGAGTAGAGCTAGAGTCCTAGAGCGGAGGTCTTAGAGCCTAGGTCCTAGGAATAGATTACGGGATACGGAAAGAGGCTAGAGGCTAGAGGCTAGAGGCTAGAGGCTAGAAAATATTCTAGGCCCGCTCTACGCTCTTTCTAGTTTCTAGAAGCGAAGCGCCTAGCCTCTCCTTCGTTACTAGTTTCTGAAAGCGCAGCGCTCTGTATTCATTATCCTAGATCCTAGGCCCTAGGATCCTAGGACCTTGTTGCCTACATCGCGTTTTTGGCTTGTTTGGCGCTGGTTGAGTCTGGGTAGGTATCAATCACTTGTTGGAAGTATTGATTGGCTTGGTCGCCGTTACCTTGTTTTTGTGCAATCAGACCCAGTTTCAGCAAGGCATCCGGGCGTTTGTTGGAGTCTTTAAACTCACTGACTGCCGTGAATTCTTGGCTGGCTTGTTCAAACTTACGTTTGGAGAAATAAAGCTGGCCGAGCCAATAGTGGGCATTGGCGGTGTAGACCGACTCTGGGTATTGTGAAAGGAACGCTTTAAATGCTTTGGTAGCCCCTTGGTAATCTTTCTCTTTTAAGATCAGATTAACGGCGGCTTCATAGGCTGCATTTTCAGTTTGATCCGCGGTGTAGTTCGCGGCTGACTTGTCTTCAGCCTTTTTTTCAGGCTCTGCAGGTGCTGATTGCTTCGCCGTTCTTAGGGTATCGATTTCTCGATAGAGATCGCGTTGGCGTTCTACCATTTGTTTGATGTCGTAGCTGTTACGCTCAACACTGCCGCGTAACGTGCTTAGCTCTTGCGCCATTTGATCAAGTTGGCGTTGCATATCCAGCTGCATTTGGTTGCGCGCTTGTAGCATACGTTCTAGACGATCAACGGCAGAGCCACCCGCCCCTACTTCTGTCACCGGAGCAGATGTGGCAGCCACGGGGGCTGCCACACTCACCAGTAACGCCAGCGCGAGGGTTCGCACAGAGTTACTGTTTATTTTCATACTCGTTTCCACTACCTATCGGCTGGATTAGTACACTAATACCGAACGACGGTTTTTGGCGTAAGCTTCTTCGCTTTGGCCAAGGACCAGCGGTTTTTCTTCGCCGTAGCTCACGATAGAGATTTGGCTAGCTGGCACACCCAACGCTTGTAGGTATTTAGACACCGCTTCAGCACGGCGCTCGCCCAGTGCGATGTTGTACTCTGGGGTACCGCGCTCGTCAGCATGGCCTTCAACGACTACTTCCATCGCTGGGTTGTCACGCAGGTAAGTCGCGTGGGCATCCAGCATGTCTTCGTATTGTGGCAGTACTGATGAGTCGTCAAAGTTGAAGTAAACGGTTTGCGACTGACGCAGCTCTTGGTTACGAATTTGTTGCTCTGTCATTGAGCCTTGGCCGTCAACCGGAGAAACAACGGTGGTGCCATTTTGGTTGGTTGATTGGCCAGCATCACTGCCTGTTGAGCTATCGTGTGAGCTACACGCAGCCAGTGTAAACATCGGCAGTGCCACCGCCAGACCTTTCAGTACTTTATTGATTTGCATTCTATTTTCCTTTTCTAGAAAGTTAGCGTACGTTGTTTAAAATTTAAAAACTACAGGTAAGGTGACCAGGCTGGTGCACGCACGCGCCCGTTGGTTGCCGGTAACCGCGCTTTAAAGCGGCCGTCTACAGAGACGAGTGACAACACATTCTTACGTCCATATACCGAGCTGTAAATCACCATGCTGCCATTTGGCGCAATGCTTGGCGACTCATCCAACAAGGTTTTGGTTAGGATTTGCACCGCCCCGCTGTTTAAGTCTTGCTTTGCAATGTTGTAGCCAGACGATGATTGATTGACCATAATCAAGTGACGGCCATCCGGTGTCAGTTGCCCACCCATGTTCTGATTGCCTTGCCACGTGATACGTCGGCTAGTTCCGTCGTCTAAATTTACGCGATAAATCTGTGGTTTGCCACCCCGGTCAGAGGTATAGATAAGCGAGTTACCATCAGGATCCCAAAATGGCTCGGTGCTGTTGGCGCGCCCGTGGGTAATTTGCGTCAATTTTTTGCTGTTCAAATCGAAGGTATACACCTGCAAGCTACCGGTTTTGGAGAGCACCAAGGCTAACTTGCTGCCATCAGGGGAAAACTGTGGCGATCCATTGTGACGCGGATAAGACGAAATCTTCTCGCGCTCACCGGTGTAAATATCCATGACAAAGATTTCGGCTTGGCCATTWTCAAAACTGACGTAGGCGAGCTTGCGGCCATCCGGTGACCAAGACGGTGACATCAAAGGCTGCTTGGAGCGCAGGATCAAACGCTCGTTGTAGCCGTCGTAATCCGATAACCGCAGCTGGTAGGGATAGTCGTTTTCTTTATCAATCACCACATAAGCGATACGCGTTAAGAACGCGCCCTTTTCGCCGGTGAGCTGCTCATAAACAATATTGGAAATCCGGTGCGCATAGCGGCGTAAATCGCTCTCTTTGACTGTGGCGCGGTTATTCACGAGTAAGTGATCATCGGTTTGCACTAGCTTGCCATCGGCACCTAGGCCTTTACTGTCTCCGCCAGTGAGCTGGCCTCGAACGATATCAATCAGCTGATAATCAATTTGATAGCGACCGTCAGATGTGGGAGTAATGGTGCCTGTGACCACCGCATCTACCCCCAACGAGGTCCAGGCGTTGTAATCTACGTCAGTATCGCTATACGGGGTTTGCGGCATCTCGCTGACCGCCAGCGGGTTAAACTTACCGCTGCGGCGTAAATCAGAGCCGACTACGCCAGAAATATCTTCCGGCAATTCGCCTTGCCCTTTCCATTGAAACGGGATCACGCCAATCGGGCGCGCGGTATTCACCCCTTCGGTGATCACCAATTTCAGCGCAGCGTGTGCCGGTTGCGTCAGTATCGACAGACAGGCAAAAAGCATCACCATCGCGGCGATACGCCATGTTCGCAAACGATCCTGACTCTTGCTTGTCACACTCTTTGTGCCACCGCAGGGGCTCACTTCCATCATGTTTGGTATCCTGTCGTTTAGTTAGGTCTAACGGTCAACTCGATATCACGTAGTTTGGCAATAATATCGCCATCTTCCGGCATTGGAAACTGGGACACAGACGCCACCGCGGTCTTGGTCGCGCGGCACAGTCGCGTGTTGCCCGCCTTTTCTTCCACATTAAGTAGCAGGCCAGTGGGCGACAAGCGCATATWCACCACGCACTCTTGGCCACTGAGGCCATCGTCTACGATAAGCCGTTGCTGGATCATCTGTGTAAAAATGGCGCCGTACCGCGCCACTTCGTCTTGAATAAATTGCCCACGTGCGCTTTGCCGTTGGCTGGCTTCCGACTCAAGGCCCGAGAACAAATCGTTCAGCGCTGCCTCTTGCTCTTGTTGCCGTCGCTTCGCCTCTTGCGCTTTGCGTTCTGCCTCTTGGCGCGCTTGTTCGGCTTTGCGCGCCTCTTCTTCCGCTTTTTTACGCTCGGCAAGCTTACGCTGTCGCTCAGCTTCGGCTTTTTTCGCTTCTTCCTCGGCTTTACGTTGCGCAGCGAGCTTTTCTTGCCGCGCTTTTTCCGCTTTCTCCGCCGCGAGTTCCGCTTTGCGCTTCTCTTCTAACTTGCGCTGGCGTTCGCGTTCGGCCCGCTCGGCTTTTTGCTTGGCAATACGCGCTTGCTCTTCCGCTTTGGCCTGTTGCTCGGCAATCCGCTTTTGCTCTTCCCGTGCTTGACGTTCCGCTTCTAGCTTTTGTCGCTTCACGTCGCGAAGGCGCTGCTCTTCTTGCTCACGCTGCTGCTCAAGGCGTTTCGCTTGCTGCTCTAACCGTTTGAGTCGCTCCGCTTCTTCACGCTTTGCCTGGTTACGTTGCTCACGAATTTTCTTCGCCTGTGCATTGACCACGGCCGGATCAATCACGGTAGCTTCAATGGAGCGCCCAGCTTTCGGGGTTGGCTTGGCGTCTGAGGTGAAATCTGCCCCCCATAACAGCACAATCACCAACAACACGTGTAGCCCGCCGGAAATGGCAAGCGCTGGCACCAGTGAGTCTTTTTTCTTGCTTTTGGTCGCCTGATCGCGATGGTTTGGCTCGTTCATCACCCTCACCTACGACTCGTACGGCTCGGTCATTAAGCCCACTGACGACACGCCAGCTTGGTTTAATGCATCAAGCGTTAGGATGATTTCTGAATAAGGCACCCGGCCATCACCGCCCACTAACACCGGCGATTTGGGGTTTAGCTGCAGCTCAGCTTTAACGCGCACCAGAATTTCTTCCAAGCTCAAACCGCGCGTCATATCACCATTGTTGACACTGAGTCCGAGTTGCCCGTCTTTATCCACTTCCACAATGATAAAGGCGCCGCTGTCTTCCTCTTCTGCTAGCTCTGCCGCGGTTTTCGCTTGTGCCGTTTGTGGCAGATCCACATCCACGCCCTGAGTCACGAAGGGGGCGGTCACCATAAAAATAATCAGCAGTACCAGCATCACATCAATGTAGGGGACGACATTGATTTCCGCCGTCATCTTGCGCCGCTTAGGTTGATACGCCATGGATCACTCCTGGGTTGCCGCAAACGCTTGACGATGAAGAATGCTAGAGAACTCTTCCATAAAGTTCATGTAGTTATGCTCAAGTTTGCCCACTTTAGCCGTCAGACGGTTGTACGCCATGACCGCTGGGATCGCAGCGAACAGACCCATTGCGGTCGCCACCAAGGCTTCAGCAATCCCGGGCGCTACCATCGCCAGCGTGGCCTGCTTTACCGCGCCCAAAGCGATAAAGGCGTGCATAATGCCCCAAACGGTGCCAAATAGGCCGATGTAGGGACTGATTGAGCCCACGGTGGCCAAAAACGGCAGATGGGTTTCCAGCTCTTCCACCTGTTTTGATAGCGACACACGCATCGCCCGCGAGGTGCCTTCCATCACCGCTTCAGGCACTTTGTCATTGCTGCGATGCAAACGCGCGAATTCTTTAAAGCCGGCGTAAAAAATCTTCTCGCTGCCGGTCAAATTGTCTTTGCGCGCTTGCACTTCTTGGAATAGTTGAGAAAGATCGATCCCGGACCAAAATCTGTCTTCAAACCGTTCCGCTTTGCTAAACGCTTGCTGCATGACCTTGGAGCGCTTGATGATCATCGCCCAAGACACCACTGACATACCCAGTAATATCAGCATCACTCCCTTGACAAGCAAACTTGCTTGCAAAAACAGGTCGAGAATGGAAAGTTCAGCGGTCACGTCATCATCTCCGATTTAATCTGTGTTGGAATCGATTTGGGTTTCATGGTTGTTGGGTCGACACAGGCTATCTTAACCGTCGCCGCACACAATGCTTTTTGATCAGAATTCACCAAGCTTTGACAAAACGTCATGCTGGCGCGCCCCATGGCTGACACTGTAGTGACAACCTCCAGCGCGTCATCAAGCCGAGCGCCATGGTGAAAATCAATGTCCATATGGCGTACCACAAAGGCCGTATGCTCGGCAAAGAGCGCTTGTTGATTGACACCGATCTCACGCAACAGTTCAGTGCGTGCCCGCTCAAAGTAATTGAGGTAATTGGCGTGGTAAACCACTCCCCCGGCGTCCGTGTCTTCATAATACACACGGATGGGCCAGCGAAACGGCGTTGATTCTGTCATGTCTTTACCCATGATCGGTTTTCGATAGGCAATTACTATACCTAAGTTGTGGATGTATAGAAATGCCGAGACCGCGCGGCTGGCGGATTGGTCGCCCATCAAGCGGTCGAGAAGTGATGTGCTGCAAAAAACGCGCAATTACTCACGCTAAAGTGATGAAAAAAGCACCACTCGGGTGCTTTTGTCATTCATTTGTCACTTTGCACTTGCTCACCGAGCGGTTGACTCAACTAGCGCAGCCACATCAAGGCGAGCAAAAGAAGGGAGACGCCCCACCCCAATGGCGGCCAGGTGAGCCATCGGCTCCACTTGCCTTGCGCGGTGAAACCGACGGCATGGATCACCCCGACGCAGGTCGCGTAGAGCAGCCCCACGCCCATCGGAAACGTCACCCCACCCATGCGCTGAGCAAAGGCTTCTGGCGCCCACATCACTTGGCCGCCCCAGCACAGGGCACTGGCCAATGAGAGCAGCCGCCAAAGGCCAGTAAAGTGCTGGCCTAAGGGCGCAGGTTGGCGCTCACTCATTGTCGTGATCCATCGCTTCGGTGTGCTCCAACCATAAGGCATTGATAATGCCAAAGGCGCATGCCAGCAGCACACCAAGAATCCACGTGAAATACCACATATGCAAGCTCCTTAATCAGTACAGTGAATGGGTGTTGTCTTCAATATATTGCGCGTCTAGGCGACCAAACATCTTAATGTAGCACCACAGGGTGTAAGCCAAGATAATCGGCACAAACACCGCGGCGACAATCGTCATAATTGACAAGGTCAGCTCGCTAGAGGTGGCATCCCACATGGTCAAGCTGTGGCCGGGGAAAGTGCTCGATGGCATCACAAAGGGGAACATTGCGATCCCCGCGGTCAAAATCACGCCCGCCACGGCTAAACTCGAGAACAAGAAGGCCCAGCCGCCGCGCTCAAGACGCGACGCCAGCAGTGCCAGCAAGGGCATCACCGCACCGACCAGAGGTGCTAACCAGAGAATTGGCATCGCTTGATAGTTACGCATCCAAGCCCCGCTTTGCAGTGCGACCTCTTTTGCCAGTGGGTTAGACGCCGCTTGATTCGCCGCATCACTGACCACCACAAAACCATCCATATTTTGTACCCAGAAGCCTGCCGCCACAAAGAGGACTGTGGTAAGCAGTGCACAGAGCTGAGCCACATTACGTGCACGTACATGCAGCGCATCGGTGGTTTTCAGTTGCAGCCAGGTTGCCCCTTGCAACACCACCATAAACAGGCTCACCAATCCACACACCAAGGCGAACGGATTAAGCAGCGCAAAAAAGCCACCTGTGTAAGTTGGGATCAAAAGATCGCTAAGCTGGAACGGCACCCCTTGTAGGAGATTACCAAAGGCGACCCCGAAAATGACCGGTGGCACAAAGCCGCCCAGCACCAGGCCCCAATCCCACGCGGTACGCCAGCGTGGATCATCGATTTTTGAGCGATAGTCAAAGCCCATAGGACGGAAAAACAGCGCCGCCAGCGTGACCACCATCGCGATATAAAAACCAGAAAAGGAAACCGCATACACCAACGGCCAAGCAGCAAAGAGCGCCCCGCCAGCAGTCACTAACCAGACTTGGTTACCTTCCCAGTGAGGGGCAACAGCATTAATCATCACCCGACGTTCGCTGTCGGTTTTGCCGATCAGGGTAAGCAAAGCGCCCACCCCCATATCAAAGCCATCGGTGACGGTAAAGCCAATCAGTAACACGCCTATCAGCACCCACCAGATCAGGCGTAACATTTCATAATCAAACATGCTCTCTCTCCTTATGCTTCAATCTGGCGGCTGAAATCCGCTTCTGGATTGCCTTTTTGTTCAAAGTGGTAGCGGCCGGTTTTGAGGCTACTTGGCCCCAAGCGCGCAAACTTGAACATCAGATAAAGCTCGGCGACGAGAAAGACGGTGTAGAGCGAGCAAATCGCCACCATCGAGAAAATAATATCGCCAGCGGCCAGGTTAGACGCCGCGACATGCACAGGGAGGATTTCCCCCACCGCCCAAGGCTGACGGCCATACTCGGCAACAAACCAACCGGCTTCGCATGCGATCCACGGCAGCGGAATACCAATCAGCGCAAGCTTCAGTAGCCAGGGTTTTTCATCGATACGCTGACGGCAGGTTTGCCAGAACGCCATGCCAAAAATAAACAGCATCGCAAAGCCACAGGCTACCATGATCCTGAAGCTCCAGAACAAAGGCGCCACTTGCGGAATAGAGTCTTGCGCCGCTTGCTGAATTTGCCCTTCCGTCGCATCCACCACCTTATCGGTGTACGGTTTGAGGAGCAGGCCATAACCGAGATCGTTTTTCACTTCATTGAACGCGGCTTTGGTTTCCGGTGATTTCTCGCCGGCACGCAGTTTTTCCAACAACGCATACGCCTGCATGCCGTTGCGGATACGAGTCTCGTGCTCAGCGATCAAATCGGTTAAGCCTGTCACTTCTTTATCCAATGAGCGCGTGGCAATGATCCCCATCGCATAAGGGATTTTGATCGCATAATCGGTCYGCATGGTTTCTTGATTCGGCAGCCCCACCACGGTGAACGCCGCTGGCGCTTCCTCGGTGTGCCATTCGGCCTCAATCGCCGCCAATTTGACTTTTTGCACATCGCCCAGCTCGTACCCGGACTCATCACCTAAGATGATTACCGACAAAATAGCCGCCATGCCAAACGAGGCAGCAATCGCAAACGAGCGACGTGCGAAGGCGAGATCACGCCCTTTCAGCAGGTAGTAGGCACTGATACCAAGGATGAACATCGCCCCTGTGGTATAGCCAGCAGCAACGGTGTGAACAAACTTCACCTGTGCGACGGGGTTAAAGACCACATCAGCAAAGCTCACCATCTCCATACGCATGGTTTCAAAGTTAAACTCTGAACCCACGGGGTTTTGCATCCAGCCGTTGGCGACCAAAATCCATAGCGCGGAAAAGTTAGAGCCTAATGCCACCAGCCAGGTGGTGACCAAGTGTTGACGCTTACTGAGACGATCCCAACCAAAGAAGAACAGGCCCACAAAAGTGGATTCAAGGAAGAAGGCCATCAGCCCTTCAATGGCAAGCGGGGCCCCAAAAATATCCCCGACATAGTGGGAATAGTAGGCCCAGTTGGTTCCGAATTGAAACTCCATGGTGAGACCAGTGGCCACCCCAAGCGCAAAGTTAATTCCAAACAGCTTGCCCCAAAACTTGGTCATGTCTTTGTAGATTTGCTTGTCGGTCATCACGTATAACGATTCCATGATGGCCAGCAAAAATGCCATGCCCAGAGTTAAAGGAACAAACAGGAAGTGATACATCGCGGTCAGCGCAAACTGCAGCCGCGATAAATCGACGATATCGGTAATCATGGTCACTCCTTTACACCGTTTTCGGTGCCGATACTGGCGTATCGCTCGTTTTACTCTCTCACCCAACACGGCAGTCAAAACAACTGGCTGGCGCGGGGAAAGCTACACACTTCTTAATTGACTGCTTGCATGTTACACAGTTGAAACACCAAGGTTATTATAT
>NZ_MUET01000083.1:0-10480 GCF_001995685.1 Salinivibrio sp. IB282
TTTGAGACAAGTGATACTCCGATTTTCATCGCTATATGGGGTATGTTTGTGCTTGATAACCTCGAAGCGCTTGTTGGTGTAATCATGGCAAGCCAAGCGCTATTTACCATTAACCGGCCGACTAACCGCACAAAAAACACACTACTATGTAAAATAATATTAATTAATGTATCGATATATCATTAGCACACTTGTCAGATAGTGACATAGATCACTCTCAAGTCAATCTTGTGACACACCTCCTTGTCGTTGCTTGCGGATTAACCTGCTTTGACAACGGGCCAGTGTGAGTGCCCGCCCCACTCGGTCCATGAGCCATCGTAAACCGCCACAGGGTAGGCGAAATAGTGCTCAGCGACAGCGGCCAAGATGCACGCGGTAACCCCCGAGCCACAGCTCGCCACGTTGACCCGCGTATCGCTTAAGTGAGGTAACAAGATCGTTCGTGCTTCACCCTCACTGATCACAAAGCCACGTGGGTCAGTCAAGTTGGCAAAAGGGAGGTTGGTTGCGCCTGGCATATGGCCGCTACGCACACCCTCTCTCGGTTCAGGGACGTCGCCATAAAAGCGCGTTTCAGGACGCACATCAATCACATTCATCACGGCGAGTTTGTCTGCCAAGGTGGCACCATCCATATAGCGGTAGGGTTTAAACTGCGTCTGATAGGTCGCTTCGACACGTGGCTGCGGCGGGGTGTTATCAATCAGCCCCTCTGAGGCCATCCATGCAGGTAGCCCACCATTCAGGATAAACACATCTTGATGACCCATCACCTTGCACATCCACCATGCCCGCGCGGCAGAAAACAATCCTTGGGTATCATACACCACCAAGGTATCTTGCGACGCAATGCCTAGTGCGCCCATCTGATGGGCAAAGCTGTCCTCATCAGGCAGCATATGGGGCAAGCTCGAGGCAGAATCCTTAATACGACCGTCGAAGTCGAAATACACGGCGCCCGGAATCCGCCGTTGTTGCCACTCTTGAAAGCCGTCTCTCGATACATCTGGCATAAACCAACTGGCATCGACAGGGATCACGGTATCAAGGCGTTGGGCCAGCCACTCGGCAGTTACAAACACTGACATGTTGACAGTTCCTTTTCATCGTTGATTGACGGCTTACCACCCTTTCACAAGATATTGACCTTWCTCATCTGGTGTCAGCCTGCGTTTTTACTCATACTGAGAGCCTCGCATTGAAGATGCAACTCAATGAGGATGTGAATGACACCGTCTCGCGTGATCAGTGGCACTATTTTACTGTTTCCCACTTTGCTACTTGCGCCAAGTGCAGCCTTGGCGGCTGGCTTTGGATTAACGATTGAAAACGACAGCCCATTGGCGGTCGACAACCAATACACCAGCGGCGTTTATGCCCACTGGCATGCGGATTGGTCTGATGATTTGCGCACCACATCGGTTAAGCCGATTCGTTGGTTTGCCGAGCAACTTCCGCTCAATGAAGCAGCAAGACAAGGCTGGAGTGTGGATATTGGGCAAATGATGTGGACGCCCAATGATATCGAATTGAAAAAACCTCAACCCGGGGAACGTCCTTATGCAGGGTTGATATTTATCGAACCCGGTCTCTACCAGCAGACGCCAGAACGGGTCGATAAGTGGTCACTAATGCTTGGTATGGTTGGCCCCGCCTCACAAACCGAAGAAGGACAGTCTTACGTTCATGACCTCATCGACTCGCCCGACCCAAAAGGCTGGGACTATCAAGTGGAAAATACCCCAGTGGCGCAGCTTGCCTATGAACGCCACCAGCTTTTACACCGTAGCGAGCATCAAGAATGGGGGGTGACAGGCCGAGCGGATATCGGCAACTTCCGTAGTGAGTTGTCAGCAGGCCTTAGCTACCGAGTGGGACTGGATCTTGCTAACACCTACGGTGGCATTAGCTTCGAGCCTGGCCGGCACCTCGATAGCCGCTTGTTTGAAGCCAGTGAAAAAGGCGCCTTCTTGTATACCGCTATCCAAGGACGCTATCGTGCCAATGACATCACCATCAATGGCGATAAACCGCCAGAAAATGCAGATATCGACATGACCCACTGGCAAGCCAGTGCCGCAGCGGGCGTGGCGTTTTATCAACCCCGCTGGGGCACGGATATCAGCGTCGTACTGCATACCAAGGATTATGAGCAAGCGATCGATAACACTTATAGTTACGTGTCCTGGACCGTGCACTATCGCTATTAGTAATAGTGCGATTCCCTCTTCCACTATCGTGAGGGAGCCGCCGCCGTTTTCGCACTGCGCGATAGCGTTAACTTATCGGAGAATTTCATCCACAATAGAGACGCGAGAATCATCGCAATACCCAACCACTGAAGCGGTTGTAGCGTCTCGTCAATCCAGAGTCCCCCCAGGGTCACGGCCGTGAGCGGATTAAGGAACATGATAATCGATTGGCGATTAGGCCCCAGCACGGTAATCGAGCGGATATAGGCCCAATAACCGACAGCCGTATTGAGCACAATCACCCATATTAAACCTGGCACCGCGTGCAGTGTTGGCGCTTGTGGTGGCCCCGCTAGGCTCCAGGCAAAGGGGATTAACATCGCACCACCCAGTACCAACTGCCACGCGGTCAAACCAAAGATATCTTTGGCTTCCCATCGCTTCATCCACAATGTTGACTGTGCGACAAAGAAGGTTGCTAATAGCATGGCGCCCGCCCCTACCCAGTCTATGTTTGTGGACGGGTTAAGCAACAATCCCACCCCGACAAGCCCAAGTAATGCCAAGCTAAGCAGCTTAGGCTCTGGCCGTTTTCCCTCCGTTAACCACTGCAAGAGCATCAGAACGAGCGGTAAGGTGGCCCCTAACGTGCCCGCCACTGCGCCCGGTAGTCGATATGCCGCGATAAATAACAGTAAAAAGAAAGCAGCAATATTGAAAAAGCTCACTGCGAGCATTCTCGGCAAACTCAAGGGTAGACCACGGCGACTGATCAACAGCATTAAGATCCCGGCAGGCAGCGCCCGCCAGACCGCCATCCAGTAAGGGGAAAGATCCCCCAAGTACAATGCAACTGCCGAATAAGTACTTCCCCAAAAAATGGGGGCGAGAATCGCAATAAAATAATGCATCACCTATCTCCATTTGTCTTTATGTAAAGATAGATTAGCCAACAAATTGATCAGCATCAAGTATCTTTACAAAAAGATAAATGGTTGTGGGCGAAGAACGCCAGCGTAATCATGTAGAGCTGCTATGCTTATTTATCGGTAAAACAGGGGGATACTAGAATGATTAACACCGAAAATGCCGTCGTTTTGTTGATTGATATGCAAGGCAAGTTGGCGCAAAAAGTAGTGGGAAGCGAGGAGTTACACCAAAACGTGGCTCAACTATTACGTGGGTGCCAACACTTCGATATACCTGTCGTTTGGGTAGAACAACTGCCTGAAAAGCTTGGCGCAACAACGTCAGCACTCGCYGACCTCATGCCAGACAACACACCGATAGCTAAGCATACATTTAGCGCTTTTGCCGAGCCGCAAGTTGAGCAGGTACTGAATTCACTTAACCGCAAACAAGTGATTTTATGTGGCATTGAGACACATGTTTGTGTGTATCAAACCGCCTGTGATCTACTTCGCCATCACTATCATGTGCACCTTGTCACCGATGCGACGTCATCCTGTCAGCCTGCTCACTACCAAAGTGGCATCACGATGATGCAACAGCATGGCGCCTGGGTCACCGTGGTCGAAGCCTTGTTGTTTGAATGGCAACAACACGCAGGGGGGCCAGACTTTAAAGCGTTTTTGTCACTCATCAAGTGATCACTCAGTAGATCTCTAATGATTTGTATCACGTAGTGGAGGGCGTTAGGCGCAAATATCGATTTAAGAAAACGAAAAATGAGACTTGTGCCGCATTATTATCCTAACAATTTAATTAGTGGTCTAATATTATTTGGAACGCATGTTTGAAAAGGAAAGGAAGCATATGTACAAACGATTACTCTCAGCCGCTATTCTCTCGCTCTCGGCATTACCGGCCAGCGCAGATGATCACGCCTGTGGCAAAGTCACCATCGCTGACATGAATTGGAACTCTGCCAGCCTGATTGCCAACATTGATCAGTTTATTTTAGAGCATGGCTACGGCTGCGATGCCGAGCTTGTGCCTGGTGATACCATGCCAACGGGCACCTCGATGATTGAAAAAGGTGAACCCGACATTGCGCCCGAGTTTTGGAGTAACTCGATGCGCGAAGGCCTACAACGCGGTATCGATGAAGGGCGAGTTCGCTACGCAGGTAGTGCATTTGTTGAAGGCGGCGAAGAAGGCTTTTGGATCCCGCGTTATATGGTCGAAAAGCATCCTGAACTGAAGACTATTTCAGGGATCAAAGCGAACGCTGATTTATTTCCCCACCCAGAAGATGCCTCAAAGTCTGCTTTTTATGGCTGCCCCGCGGGCTGGAGCTGCCAAATTACTTCAGAAAACCAATTTGAGGCTTTAGATCTGGCTGAAAGCGGCTTTGAAATTGTCGATCCGGGCTCTGGTGCAGGCCTTGCCGGCTCAATCGCCAAAGCTTACGAACGCGAAGAAGCATGGTTCGGTTATTACTGGGCACCGACAGCGGTATTGGGTAAATATGATATGGTCAAGGTGGACTTTGAAACAGGCACAGACGTACAGCACTACAAAGACTGTATTACCGCCAATGATTGTATGGATCCGAAAGCGACCATGTATCCGGCGGCTGACGTTGACACCGTAGTAACAGAACGCTTTGCCACTCGCGCCCCCGAGGCGCTGACATATTTAAAACAACGTGGTTTCACCAATGACCAAATGAATGGTTTACTCGCCTGGATGGAGGACAATCAGGCCGATGGGGAATATGCGATGACCAACTTCCTCATTAACCATGAAGACATTTGGACACAATGGGTGCCCAGTGACGTCGCTGAAAAAGTAAAAGACGCTCTGTAACCTTGCAACAGTCAGCGTGGTACTGCCGCTGCGCTGACTCTCCTTTAGCAGTATAGGAACAATAACAATGGCTGATTCATGGCTAACGGAAGTGCCAGAAATGAGCAGGCGCGATCTGCTCGCTATTCGACAAACACTCGACGGCGCATATCGCAACTTCTCTCGCGAATATGGTGAAGGTATTGAAGCCTTCTTTGACCCCCTCCTCCACTTTCTTGTTTGGTTCGAAGACTTGCTCCTCGCCACACCTTGGTGGCTGGTAATTGCCGTACTGGCCGGTATCGCGTACCTCGCCAGTCGCTCTTGGAAGCTCCCAACAGCTGTGGTTGTTTCATTCACCCTGATTGCCTACTTAGGGATGTGGGAGGACACCATGAGCACCATGAGTATTATTTTGGTGTGTACACTGGTCGCGATTGGCGTGGGTGTGCCGATAGGCATTGCGATGTCCAAGTCCAATCGTACTCAGGCCATGGTCACGCCGTTACTGGATATTATGCAAACTATGCCCGCGTTTGTGTACTTAATCCCAGTGGTAATGCTATTAGGTATTGGCAAAATCCCCGGGGTTATCGCGGTGGTTATCTATGCMATCCCGCCAGTCATTCGTTTGACCAATCTGGGTATTCGGTTAGTCGACAAAGATGTGCTAGAAGCAGCAACCGCCTATGGCGCTAATGGTTTTCAACGTTTATTCCAGATCCAGCTCCCCTTGGCAATGCCAACCATCATGGCGGGCATTAACCAAACCATTATGATGGCCTTGGCGATGGTGGTCATTGCCTCGATGATTGGCGTTTCAGGCCTTGGACAACCTGTGCTTAAATCGATTACCAATCAATACTTTACCTTGGGCCTTCTCAACGGTCTCGCGATTGTGGTGATTGCGATTATTTTCGATCGTGTGTCTCAAAGCTACGCCAAACGTTCCCAGCAGCATCTCAAAGGAGGCGATCATGACTAAGCCAGTGCAGGACACCTTAATTGAGATCCAGGGCCTATATAAAGTGTTTGGCGACCACCCGCAAAAGGTCATGCCTGCGGTCAAAGCAGGAAAAAGTAAAGACGCCTTATTGCAAGAAACAGGGCACACCATTGGCCTCAGTGATATCAACCTATCTATTCGCCGCGGGGAGGTCTTTGTGATCATGGGCCTATCGGGCTCCGGCAAATCAACCTTGATTCGTCATTTCAATCGCTTGATAGATCCCACCGAAGGTGAAATCCGCGTGGAAGGCACCGATATCATGAAGCACTCGCAAAAAGAGTTGCAGGCGTTTCGACGCCATAAGATGTCCATGGTGTTTCAACGTTTTGGCCTACTCCCGCACCGCACAGTAAGAGAAAATGTTGGGTTTGGTTTGCGAATCCAAGGGGAAGGAAAAACGCAACGCGATCAAAAAGCGGATCAATGGTTGTCGACTGTGGGTCTTGACGGCTACGCCGATCAATATCCGGCACAATTATCTGGCGGGCAACAGCAACGTGTCGGCCTCGCGCGCGCCCTCTGCACCGATGCAGAAATTTTGCTGATGGAWGAAGCATTTTCCGCGCTTGATCCGCTCATTCGCAGTGAGATGCAAGACCAGCTGATAGAACTGCAGGAAAAATTGCACAAGACCATTATTTTTATTACTCATGATCTTGATGAAGCCTTGCGGCTGGGCGACCGTATTGCCATTTTACGTGATGGTAAGCTCGTGCAAGTGGGTGAGCCGGTCGATATCTTGCTCCAACCGGCCGATGACTATGTCGAAGCCTTCGTAAAAGACGTTAACCGTGCTCGCGCATTAACGGTCGAAACCGTGATGCAGCCACAAATCTGCCGCATCAGTGCCAATACGATTGGCGATGCGATTCAGCAGATGCGTCAACAAAAAGCCAATTATGGCTATTACATCACAGAAGACGGCTATCAAGGCACATTAAGCCAAAAAACCCTCAGTGATAAAGATCCAAGCGGTGATATTGAGGCAAGCCTCCTTGAAGACGTACCGGCCATTGAGCAAGACTCGTTATTGGAAACCGTCATCCCAGATACATTGGAGTCCAAATGGCCGCTCCCCGTGTTTGATAATCAAGGCGAGCTTATAGGCCATCTATCCAGACAGACCGTCGCAAACATTCTCAGTGAAAGCGCTCAGAAAGGGTCTGCGTTATCTGAGGATCAAAACTCACCGAAAAAGGCCAGCTAGCAACCAATACACCATCATTCGCTGTGAAWGCGCCCCTCCAGTCGGGCGCTTTTTTCTTGTCGTTACGTCTGCTTTGTACTTTTTTAGCCCTCTTCTGGGGCTGCACCTGCGTCACGTTCAAATAAATGAACGGTGATCTCACTCCCAAATCACATTATTGAGACACCTGTCATTCTAATGAAACAGTGGCTCCTTAATCTGCGGCGCATCATTAGATTAGGCAGTTGACAGGAAGTACCATGAGCGTAAGACAGCGGTTATTGATCGCCTTCACCCTCTTTATCGCCTCGACCATCGGACTCGGTAGTCTCGCACTTTGGATATCGGCCCGCTCCGCGGATGCCTCAGCCGAATATGTAAATCATCAACTTCCCGAAGTATGGGCGCTTTTAGCTCTTGAGCGGGATCACCGCGATCTCGTCAATCTGTCGCAAAAAATCAAAGCACAAGTCTTGTTTTGGAACGAGATCACCCCTGAGTTTGAAAAACTTCAGCAGCGTTATCAACAGAGCTGGCAAGCGCTATCACAGTATCCGTCTTTGTCGGACTGGCGTGCCGAACAGCAAGAAGGTAAAAAGAAGTTTGACCAATACCTCACCAAGCTTGCTAAAACGGTCGACAGTAAAAGCTTTTACGATGCAGGGCGTCTTGTGGACTTTGATCTCTATCCTGCCGTCGACCCTATGTTAGCGGCCATCAACGAAAAGCTGACCGAGCGTCAAGATAACGCGAAAAACTCTGCCAGTGCGCTTATTACGTTTTTGCATCAGCAATCGAACATTGTCTATATCGGTTGTGGGATCACACTATTGCTGGCCTTGGGACTGATGACGTGGCTGCGAAAAACCGTGGTGGTGCGTCTGGATCATATTGCTACGTCCCTGACGGATATCGATAAGCGCTCCGATCTCTCCGTGCGTTTAGTCGATAAGTATCAGGATGAAGTCAGTGCCGTCGCTCGCGCATCAAATAACTTGCTCGATAAGTTCAGTCACTTTGTTACCGATATACAATCGCGAACATCAGCGCTTGATCAACAGTCGGATACGTTAGACCAACAAAGTACCCAAGTGGCGACGATTAACCAGCAAACACGGCAAAACGTTAACGATGTCGCGCAATCGCTAACCGTTATGGAAAGCGCAACCACGGAAATTGCCAACGCCATTCATGATACCCGTGAATACATCGGCAAAGTCTCTCAAGACAACGATGAAATTCAAACACAAATGAGTGCGACAGAAGCCTCAATTGCCCATAGCGTCAAAGTGGTTGAAAACGTCTCGAGTACCATGGCAACGCTGAAACAAACCAGTCACCAAATCGCCGGCGTCATGGATGTGATTGAGGGCATTGCAGAACAAACCAACTTGCTCGCCCTCAATGCTGCGATTGAAGCCGCGCGCGCCGGTGAGCATGGGAGAGGCTTTGCCGTCGTTGCTGATGAAGTGAGAAGTTTGTCTCAACGCACAGCTCAATCAACTGGCGACATTCGAGGTTGGATCAATGATTTACTCGGCCAAGTCGATACCGCCAATACCCTGCTAACGGAAACACAGTCAGCCAGTGCTGACAATCAGCAAGCCAGTGTCCGACTGCAGAGCTATTTAGGCGAGATGCACACCACCTTCCAGGGGCTTGAACAGCTCAGTGCGGAAGTGGAAGCCGCTCTGGACTCTCAGCATAAAGAAATTGCTCACCTCACCCAGCAGCGTCGCGCGCTCAAACAAGGTAGCCAGTCACTCACCGATGCAATCGATACCACCAGTGATGTCAGTGGCCAGTTAAGCCATCAATCCAGCGCGTTGACACAATTAACTGACCAATTTCAAACCTAACGGCCTGGTTTGATAACCGCCTCGCAGGGTATAGAGGACGCCCCTTTTTCACAGGGGCGATTTGGCTCAGGCATTATTAATGCGTGCGAAACCGGCCGCCAGATCGGCAATCAGATCGTCAACGTCCTCTAAGCCGATATGTAGCCTGACAAGTGTGCCGGAAAAATCCACCTTACCCACAGGGCGGATGCGATTGAGTTGCTCTGGCTGATTGGTCAACAATAACGACTCAAAGCCGCCCCATGAATAAGCCATACTGAAATGCTGCAAATGATCACAAAAAGCGTCTAATTGCGCATCAGACAAACGCTGCGCAAACACAAACGAAAAGAGGCCATTGCTGCCTTTAAAATCTCGCGCGAAATAGCGGTGCCCGGGACAGTCGGCAAATGCAGGATGGAGCACGCTTGCCACTTCCGTTTGCTCATTCAACCAATTAGCCACCTGTAAGGCATTTTCCTGATGCTGGGCAAGTCGCACATCTAGCGTTCTTAATCCACGAGCGGCTTGGTAAGCAGTATCAGGGTCGACCGTTTGCCCCATTAAATAGGCACGCTCACGCAAGGTTGGCCAGCAGCGGGCATTGGCAACCGCAGTACCTAGCATATTATCCGAATGACCAATAATATACTTGGTCCCGGACTGAATCGAAATATCTACGCCTTGCACTAAAGGTTGATACAAGCGACCTGCTGCCCAAGTGTTATCCATCATGATGATCGCATCTGGCGCTCTTTCTCTTACCGCTTGAACGATTGCTGGCGTATCGTGCACTTCCATGGTGTAAGAGCCGGGTGATTCCAGAAACACAACCCGTGTATTTGGCGTGATACGTTGACCAATCTCCGCGCCCTCGAGAGGATCAAAATACTCAGTCTTCACCTGCATATCGGCGAGAATTTTCTGGCAAAAATCTTGGGTTGGCTCATACGCCGATCCTGAGACCAAAATATGGTCACCGGTTTTCACAAACGCAAGGATACTGTTTGCGATGGCCGCTGCACCACAGGGAAAGAGTGCACATCCCGCGCCTTGCTCAAGCTCGGTCATGGCATCTTGCAGCGCAAAATGGGTGGTGGTTCCTCGTCGACCATAGAACAAGGTTTGTTGGTGACGATTGACAATCGCGTGCTTCTTCTCAGCTAACGTATCGAAAACAATTGAAGAGGCACGTTGTACGACTGGGTTGACCCCTCCAAGGGTATAGGCTTTACGGCGTCCAGCATGTATTAGCTGTGTACGACTGTATTTCTTTTCCATCGTTCACTCATCCTAGGTTGACTGACTTATAGCCTACGGGTTCACACAAGGGCAGTAAAGACATTTAGATGGCTAAAAATAGATTTTATGACATCGATTTGGCTATATGTCATAGCGCTCAGCACTAACTCATTCAGCCTATTGATATTCGCGATCCATATTGATTACAGTACTAAGTAGATCACAGTTTCGCTATTCTCTCCTGGCACCACTATAAAAA
>NZ_MUET01000084.1:0-10098 GCF_001995685.1 Salinivibrio sp. IB282
TATTTCGCGTGCGCAGTCATTGGATGCGTTAAGCTCGATGGCAAACATCGCCGGTTATCGTGCAGTGGTTGAAGCGGCGCATGAGTTTGGCCGCTTCTTTACCGGACAAATCACGGCAGCGGGTAAAGTACCGCCTGCGAAAGTCTTTGTTGCGGGGGCTGGCGTTGCTGGGCTAGCGGCGATTGGCGCAGCCGGTAGCTTGGGGGCGATTGTCCGTGCTTTTGATGTTCGTCCTGAAGTGAAAGAACAAGTCGAGAGCATGGGCGCGGAGTTTTTAGAAGTCGACTTCAAACAAGACAACTCAGGCAGTGGCGATGGTTATGCCAAAGAAATGTCTGACGAGTTTAATCAGGCGGCGGAAAAGCTTTATGCGCAGCAAGCAGAAGATGTCGACATTATCGTCACAACCGCACTGATCCCCGGTAAGCCAGCGCCGACGCTGATCACCAAAGAGATGGTTGACAGCATGAAGCCGGGCAGTGTGATCGTCGATCTCGCCGCAGCCAATGGTGGCAACTGTGAGTACACGGAAAAAGATCAAGTGATCACCACGCCCAATGGCGTAAAAGTGATCGGTTACACCGATATGGTCGGCCGTTTGCCCACCCAATCGTCACAGCTTTATGCGACTAACTTAGTCAACCTCACCAAACTGCTTTGCAAAGAGAAAGACGGCAACATCCAGATTGATTTTGATGATGTAGTCGTGCGTGGCGTGACCGTAATCAAAGAAGGCGAGGTCACCTGGCCGGCGCCACCGATTCAAGTCTCCGCGCAACCCAAAGCAGAGCCTAAAGCTGAACCTGCTCCTAAGCCGGCACCCAAAAAAACCTCTCGGGCGACTAAGTATGGTCTAATGGCCGCCGCCGCAGGGGCGTTCGGATGGATTGCCAATTATGCCCCTAGTGAATTTCTCTCTCACTTTACCGTTTTCGTACTGGCCTGTGTGGTGGGCTACTACGTGGTATGGAATGTGACTCACGCGCTGCATACCCCGCTGATGTCTGTGACCAATGCGATCTCTGGCATCATCATCGTTGGGGCGTTATTGCAAGTAGGACAAGGCATTGGCTTTGTGACCTTCCTTGCTTTCATTGCCGTGTTGATCGCCAGCATCAATATATTWGGCGGCTTTACTGTTACAAAGCGCATGCTTGAAATGTTCCGTAAAGGGTAAGGAGAAAGAATGTCTGAAGGATTGGTACAAGCGGCGTATATTGTCGCTGCGCTTTGTTTTATTCTCAGTTTGGCTGGGCTCTCAAAGCAAGAGTCAGCACGCGCGGGTAACTATTACGGGATTACCGGGATGGCGATCGCACTGGTTGCCACCATCTGGGGGCCGGAAGTGCAAGGTGTGGGCTGGATTATTCTGGCCATGGTCATTGGTGGCGCGATCGGTATTTATTACGCCAAGCGCGTAGAAATGACGGAAATGCCGGAGCTAGTGGCGATGCTACACAGCTTCGTGGGTCTGGCTGCGGTATTGGTGGGCTTTAATACCTACATCGATCACCCGCCGCTGACTGGCGCGATGCTTAACATCCACTTGGTTGAGATTTTCCTCGGTGTCTTTATCGGTGCAATTACTTTCACCGGCTCGATTGTCGCCTTTGGTAAACTCCGTGGCGTGATTTCTTCCAAGGCGCTGATGTTGCCACATCGTCACAAGCTTAACTTGGCCGCTGTGGTTGTGTCGTTCTTGTTGCTAATCAGCTTTGTCAACGCTGAAGGCTCAACAGCGGCACTGCTGATTGTGACCGTGATTGCGCTAGCATTTGGTTATCACTTGGTGGCTTCGATCGGTGGCGCAGACATGCCCGTGGTGGTGTCGATGCTCAATTCCTACTCAGGATGGGCAGCGGCGGCGGCTGGCTTTATGCTGGCGAACGATCTCTTGATTGTGACAGGCGCGCTAGTGGGCTCATCGGGGGCGATTCTGTCTTACATCATGTGTAAAGCGATGAACCGTTCTTTCATTAGTGTCATCGCCGGTGGCTTTGGCTCTGATGGCGCTGCGTCTTCGGGTGATGACGAAGTCGGCGAGTATCGAGAAAGTACAGCCGAAGAAGTCGCCGAAATGCTGAAAGAGTCAAACAGCGTGGTCATCGCCCCAGGTTATGGCATGGCGGTCGCGCAAGCCCAATATCCTGTTTACGAGGTGACAGAAAAACTCCGTAGCATGGGGGTCGAGGTGCGCTTTGCCATTCACCCTGTTGCGGGTCGTTTGCCCGGTCATATGAACGTATTGTTGGCTGAGGCTAAAGTGCCGTATGACATCGTGTTGGAAATGGATGAAATCAATGATGATTTTCCTGACACAGATACCGTTTTGGTCATTGGTGCCAACGATACGGTGAACCCTGCGGCGACGGAAGACCCATCGAGCCCGATTGCGGGCATGCCGGTTCTTGAGGTCTGGAACGCCAAAAATGTGGTGGTGTTTAAGCGCTCAATGAACACAGGTTATGCCGGGGTGCAAAATCCGCTGTTCTTTAAAGACAACAGCAGCATGTTGTTCGGTGACGCGAAACAAAGTGTAGAAGCGATTTTTAAAGCGCTATAATTAGCCTTAATACTTGATACGCTGTCGAAAAGAGCCAGTTCCGACTGGCTCTTTTTTTTGGCGTGTCTTGACTAAGCGAGGAATGATGGAACTTACACGGTACTGACATTTTGATAAAAATCGATGGTAAGCTTGCGACCATGCGAATTCTGCTGCTAATCATTCTCACACTAACTGGCTGGCCATCCGTGGCGGCAAGTACATTTTCAGAGCAGATGACTGCCTTTCGCGCGCAGTTATTGCTTGCCGATCCTATCGCTCGCTACAACTTGATCGGCATTAACCGAGCGTTTCCACGTGTATTGCTAAGCCCAGAGAGTTTGTTGCCGCAGAGTGCTCAATACCCGTTAAAAGACATTCGCCGCCTCTATCAAGCCGCACAAAAATGCCAAGGGCCGTGGCCTGTTAATCCGCAAGTGACCGAACCGTTGGTGTTCACGCGAGCGATGTGTAATCACACCCAGCTTCCTGTGGCGTGGTTCTCGCGGTCTGGCTTTATTCATCCCGGTGGGGGGAGTTACGCGGCAAAATATGCCGAGCAGTTTCCCGAGCGGCGTAGCGAATTAATGCGCTTCTTTCATATTCAAGAGCGACCTCAAGCAGAACCCGATAGCTTGTTGGGGCGGTTGCAGCGGATGGAGTCTCATGCCGTTGATGCCTTAAATAGCGGCGCTAAATCGTTAATCAGTCAGGATGAGATGTGGGTGCGCGTTGGCAGTTATTATCATTTATACCAAGCCTCGCAATGGCAGCCATTACTGGCCGAGTTTGATTTAAGGATCACCCCTCGAGGAGAGCAAGATTTCTGTTTGGCGCGGGTGGGCAACATTTGTTGGAACGAAGAAAAAGCGCCCAGTTATTGGCCCTACTTGGTCGGAGCATTAATCGTTATCAACCTTGTGGCATTGGGTGGTTGGGCGTTTAACCGCTGGACAGTGCAGCGTCGGTTGATGCAAGAGCGTATGCTGGTGTTGCAAATCCTCACTCATGAGCTTCGTACCCCGATTGCTAGCTTATCCATGACAGTGGAGGGCTTTCGGCGCAAATTTGATAGTTTACCCGATGATTTTTATGAAGAATTTCGCCGGCTTTGCGAGGATTCGCGACGCCTAAAACAATTGGCGGAGGCAAGTAAAGATTATTTACAATCCAACCAGAAGCCTCTCAGTAAAGAGACAATTCCGTCTGTTGAAGAGTGGTTGGGTTATATTTGCGACGAACACCAAGTTACGTTACACGTAAGCCAAGATGGGGCGGTGCGAGCGAATGTTTATTGGTTAACAACATCATTGAACAATTTGATTGCTAATGCGGTCAAATATGGCGTAGCACCTGTCGATGTTCATGCTCACGTGTCTGAGGATCGTTTTACGATCGCGATACGCGATCAAGGGGAACTGACGGCCAAGGACTGGAAACATATACGTAAACCGTTTGTCAGCCAAAGTGGACTTGGACTGGGGCTGACGATTGTAGAATCCATGATTGAGCGAATGGGGGGGAAGTTAATTCTATCTGGCCCACCCACCACATTTACTTTGGAGATTCATTGTGGCGCAAGCGACGTTACTTCTGGTTGAAGATGATGCCAACCTGGCTGACGGGTTACTGGCAAGCTTGGAACAAGCAGGCTACCGCTGCTTATATGCAGAGAACGCGACAAAAGTGGCCGAATTATGGCGCGATGCTGATCTCGTGATCCTCGACCGCCAATTGCCAGAAGGAGATTCAATTGAGTGGCTAGCGGATTGGAATAAGCTTAAAACTATTCCTGTGATTTTACTGACAGCCATGGTCTCGGTACGCGATCGTGTTGGCGGCTTGGATTCGGGAGCCACTGATTATATCACCAAACCTTTTGCCGAAGCAGAGCTGCTCGCGCGTGTGCGTGTGCACCTTCGTCATCCCGTGGGCGAGGTAGAGGTCTCAAGCAATGACATCGTTATCAATGATGTGCGTATCGATACCGCGAGTCGAGCCGTTTTTTGTGGTGACGAAGAGATGACCTTGACGCGCACTGAGTTCGACCTTTTGCACTTTCTGGCTAAAAATGCCGGACGCGTATTCACGCGTGATGAATTGCTCGATCAAGTGTGGGGGTATAACCATTATCCTACCACGCGTACGGTTGACACCCATATATTACAACTACGCCAGAAGTTGCCCTCGGTCAATATCGAAACCTTGCGTGGCGTTGGCTACCGTATGAAAGCATGATGAAAAAGCGCGCTCTCTTTGGACTATTAGCAACTATGCTGGGTGCTGGTGGCGCGCAGGCCGCGTGGTTTAACGGCAATGACGCGTTAACCACTGCCCATCAGCGCCTATTAAATGGAAGAACCGCAGCCAGTGTAGAGGCCATGATTGAAGCCTGGCAGCAACCCAATCTTTCTGCTGCCAAGCAGGGTCATCTCGCTCAGCTGCTTGCGCTCGCGATCACGGAAGACTGTGGGCGCAGTTTAAGCCAAAAGACATTGCCTGATTGGTTGAGCAATATATCTGTGCGTCGCGAAACGGTCCAAACCACGAGTCGGGTGTATTACCGGCTCCAAGTGTCAGGGGAGTCGCAAACGGGTGTGAATGCACTCACGTTAAAAAAATGGCCGGATAAAACGGTAATGCGTGGTGAGTTCTCTCCGGCGCAGCAGCACGGTTGGCGTTTGATCAAAGATGGCCTTTCCGATCCTATTTCCCAAGGTCTTTATCAACTCACAGCAGAGTCAGTATCAGGCCATACGTGGTCGAGTTGGTTGCTTCTGACCCAGCCTCAGCCACGTCAAACATTGAGCTGGAAAGATACCCGAAGCTGGCACATTGCCCCTTTTGATGATTTTAACTCAACCTGTCAGCGTCCTTTCTTGACGCTGAACCTTTATCCGCAAAACCAAACTGACGGTGCACCGATTTGGTCGGCAGAGAAGCACAAACGACTGCCGACTCAGTTACCTATGCTGGATGTCCCCAATGGCCAGTATTGGTTTAGTGTTGCCCTGATTGAACGGCGCTGGCAGGGCGCGCTGTCAATTGAAGAAGTTCAGCGTATCGGCCGGGCGATTGATTTACCGGATTTGGATCCTGACGCTTTAAATAGGATAGCGCCGAGTGGCTCTGACAAACAAGGTGACGAATAAATAGACACTTGTGTTGTGGTTAATTTGATAAAGTTCACACCTTTTTAGTGAAGTCGGTCTAATTATTCACTTTTACCTCTATGCTTGCCTTTTAAATAGCAAATCAAAACATAGGGGTAACGCAATGACCTTTAAAACAAAAGCGCTTGTGGTGGCACTGGCCGCATGCTCAACCAGTGCGTTGGCGGCGACTAACCCAACCGATGCCCGTGCCAATGCGATGGGTGGGGTAGGCGTGGCATCGGGGGATTATCTTTCCGCAGGCTTTCATAACCCAGCTTTGGCTGCGCTTGATCCTGATAGCGCCTTTGGGGTGCTTATCCCTTATATTGGCGCCGAAGCGCGAGATCCCGATGATCTTGTTGACGGCCTCGATGATGTCGCTGATGCGTTTGACCAACAAGATGCAACAAAAATTGAATCTTCACTGAGAGCGGTGCAAGGCGATAAAGCCTACGTCAATGCCGGTGTTGGTGCTGCGGTGGGGATTCCCACAGGCTCTGTCTCTGCCACTCTTTATACATCGGGACTAATTGAAGGCGCGGTGTTACCCGATATCGACACCAATGAYTTTAACGTCACCTCCGATCCCGATTCAAATGCGACGATCATCGCCGCCGGTATCGGTGAATTAGGGGTCGCACTGGCGACCRACCTTGATATTGCCGGCCAGCGCGTTGCGGTGGGCGTGACGCCGAAACTACAGAGAATTACCACCTATAATTACGGCGTCGCGGTCGACGACTACGATACGGATGATTGGGATGACAGCCGCTACCGTGAAGAGGACAACACGTTTAACCTTGATCTTGGCGCTGTTTGGCAATCGGGCCCTTATCGGGTCGGCCTTGCCGGTAAGAATTTGGTTAGCCAAGATGTCGATACCGTGACCATTAAAAGAACGGGTAACCGTTTCACTTATGAGCTTGAGCCGCAATTTACCCTGGGCTCGGCGTTTGTGTCTGATTTTGTGACCCTTGCTGCCGATTTAGATCTCAACAAGAAAAGCGGCTTTAAAGGGACGCTTAATGTGGATGATGACACCCAGTTTTTCCGAGTCGGGGCAGAGTTTGACGCCTTTGGCCATGCGCAACTACGCACCGGCTATCGTGCGGATCTAGAGGACAATGTCGATAATGCCTTTACCCTCGGTCTTGGTTTATCCCCCTTTGGTGTCGCCAATCTTGATATCGCCGCGAGTATCATCGATAGCAACAGCTATGGGGGATCGGCACAGCTGGCATTTACGTTCTAACGCTGCATTTTGGATGACAAATGAAAAGGCAGGCCCTAAAATGGCCTGCCTTTTTTGATCACGATTTACTACCAAGAGAGCCCCACCTATGTTTGATGGCGTCACGTTAAACCATGAACAACAGCAAGAAGCAGCAGAGCGCATTCATGCGCTGATGGCAGAAGGGATGAGCAGTGGCGAGGCGATTATGCAGGTTGCCAATGAAATACGTTCGCAAGCCGCTCAAGCCTCTTCGTCTGAAGAGTGAGACAAGTTACAAACAAATCGCCTTTTTATTTACAATTCCGCCAATCCCTGATTTATTTAAAGGAGAGCAGTAAAAGGAGTGTCGGATGAGCAATCGGCTTGAAAAGGCGCGCGAGTGGGCAAGGGTGCGGCACGCACTGCAACGCTATGGTGCCCAGCCTTATCGTTGTCACCTTGATCATGTTGAACGTATTGCCGCGCCCTTTGGGGAGCAAGCACGCATTGTGGCGCAATTGCATGACATTCTGGAAGATACTGCCACACGTGTTGACGAAATCTCAGCACTTTTCGGCCCAACCGTTGCCAGAGCTGTGATGCTGGTGACGGATCCCCGACGGCCCAGTCGGGAAGAGAGAAAGCGCGCCTTAAACCAACGTTTGATTGCACTCGATCCGAGCGATGAAGCCGCATGGTTAGCATTAGTGGTAAAAACGTGTGACCGTTTAGCCAACGTGATTGCCAGTAGTGAGCATAGCCCACCGCGTTTTTTACAATATCAACGTGAGCATGGAGGCTTCCGGGTCGCCGTATATCGACGAGGGTTATGTGATCACCTTTGGCGTGAGTTAGATGGCCTGATTGATGCCGGCCAACAAGCAGACCGGCACCCAGATCATCAACTGCACGCATCCATCTCTTGACTCAGGCTAAGCCAGACACGCTTTTCTTTTTAACGCCTCAGCTCATCAATCAGTTATCGAGATCATAARTTGTCGGAATCGGTTGACGTTTGTGCTGTGTGGCTTGGTAAACCTGAATAATCTTCTCTTTAACCGCGTCTTCAACCGGCTTACCCTCAAGAAAATCATCGATTTGCTCGTAGGTCAGTTGCAGCGCTTCTTCATCCGCTTTTTGCGGTGATAAGTCTTCCAAGTCAGCGGTGGGCGTTTTATTTACCAAGACGTCTGGTGCCCCCAGTGTGGCGGCGAGTTGACGCACTTGTCGTTTGCTTAGACCAAAGAGCGGCGCAAGATCACACGCACCATCGCCAAACTTAGTATAAAAGCCCGTGATGTTCTCGGCAGAATGGTCAGTCCCGATGACGAGCCCTTGTGTTAATCCTGCTATTTCGTATTGTGCCATCATTCTTGCGCGTGCTTTGACATTGCCTTTGGCAAAATCAACCCGGCTATCACTGTCGGGGAGTAAGCCTACGGCAGACACGGCATCTAWAACTGATTGGTGGTTACCATCGACCCCCGGCTTAACGTTGACCGTGACGGTTTTGCTCGGCTTGATAAAAGACAGGGCGAGTTGCGCTTCGTCTTCGTCTTTTTGTTCGCCATAGGGCAATCTGACCGCAATGAATTGATAGTGATCCTTGTTTGCTTCTTGGTTAAGCGCTTCAATCGCTAACTGTGCCAGTCGTCCACATGTCGACGAATCGACACCACCACTGATACCTAACACGAGGCTACGTGTCCCGGAACGTTGCAACATAGTTTTGATAAAGGCGATGCGACGACGGATCTCCGTTTCTGGGTCGATATTGGATTGGACGCGCATTTCTTCGCGGATCTGGTGTTCCATCTTAGGTTCCTCTCAATCACTCTGGCATACAATGTCAATGAAGACTCTACTGTGAGTTATTGTGCATGATCTCTGTTGGCTTGGGTATAGCGCAAGTGAATCTCCTCACCCTGATGGTGATAGGTTAGGCTTTTGGTCAAATTCATGGCATCATCTCGCGTAATCCCTAAACACGAGAATGACTTGGCGAAGAGCGTATAATGACAGAGCAAATAGCCGTATTTGGCAGCGCATTCAATCCACCCACTCAAGGTCACGCGTCTGTTCTGGCGCAATTGTGTCATTTTGACAAGGTGCTGCTCGTGCCGAGTTATAGACATGCATGGGGAAAAATGATGGCACCTTACGAGACACGATGCGGGTGGGTACAGGCATTGATTCATGATTTGCGCTTACCGAATCTACACTTATGTCAGCGAGAGGCATCGCTGGGGCGAGAGGGTGACGCTGTCACAACACACATGCTGCTTTCTGCGTTACAGGACGATTATCCTGACGCGGCACTCACGTTCGTTGTTGGTCCTGATAACTTGCTAAAATTTGACCAGTTTGCCGATAGTGCGCAAATACTCTCGCACTGGTCAGTCTTAGGGATGCMTGAGACGGTGGTGGTGCGTAGTACACATATTCGTGAACGACTGGCGCAAGGCTTACCGATTGATGATCTCACCACACCCAGTATCGCAGCACAGCTGAGCGAGACGGTCTTTTGTCGCTAACGGCCTATCGGTGCGTTTTCAAGAACACGCGCGTTTAGCTTTCAAACACACAGGCATAGCGGGTATACAGGGTGTCAGCGTCGGCTGTGGAGAGTCCTGCCGACTCAGCCGCGCGCTGCGGTGTTTTACCCGACTTTATCGCTGCTCTGAGTTGTCGAACGGTAAAATACTCTTGCAGTTGTGCAATGGTTAGCTGGGTGAGTGCTTGTAATTGGTAGTGTTGCGCTGCGCTCACCGGTGGCTGACCTGTTTGGGCGCACGCCACACAATCTGCCAGCGCTTGCGTGGGCGCATCGAGTTGTTGCGTCGGAGCAAGATGCATGATTTGGTCAAGCAGCACGGCTTGAATGTGATGCGACTGCGCTGCCGTTAACACGGATGCTGTTGGCGTGCCAAGCTCCATTAAGCCGGCGGCCAGTAGTGGGGACAACACAACATGTCCCACACTCTCAGGGAGGGGATGTTGTGTGCGTGGCGATACGGCCAATTGGTGTAAACGGGTATTGGGCGTTATGGTCAATGCATGAAGGCACTCAAAAGGTAGCCAGAACCCCTGACCGGTAYAGACAGGGATATCTGTTTTTCCTAAGCGAACAAGCACCAAACCGTCCTCAACATAAAGCAGGTTCGCTGTGTAGCGGCGCTTTCGAGGGG
>NZ_MUET01000085.1:0-17205 GCF_001995685.1 Salinivibrio sp. IB282
AATATCGACAACGGCAACCGACAGAATAAGCTGGCGATTGTATTGCGCAATCGCGTCAAGGTGTTTTATCGCCCAGATACCATCATAGGCACGCCGTCTGCTGCGGTGAGTGGGCTTAAGGCAACACCGCGTTATCATGAAAACGGTGCCCTGGCGTCGATAACACTGACTAATAATGCGGGCTACTTCGTTAACCTCTCGTATACCGCGATCACAGTTGATAATCAACGCTATACGTCGGGAGCGGTCATGATTGCGCCACGGAGTAAGGCGGTGGTGGATTATACTGCCGCGGATGTGTCGTCGGCTCCGGCTGATGCGCGTGAAAAACAGAGTGAGTTGCATTATGTGGCGATCAATGACTACGGCGCGCAGGTTTCGGGCACTATTCCGCTGTCGACACGCTCGCATCATGAGAACTAGAAAGTATGGTGAGCTGAGTCGAGGGACCCGTGCGTGCTTGATACGAGGGGCGCTGGTGTTTGTTTATCTCATGGCTAACAACTGGGCCCATGCCAATGACGAAGACGTGGCAAGTGTCGATCAGGATGCCTTTGAGTTTGATGAATCCTTACTGTTGGGCTACCCGCAAGAGGGAGCAATGGATGGCATTTTGCAAAATGTGCTGAGTCAATCCCAGTTCGAAGCGGGGGAATACAGTTTAGATGTGTATCTGAATGCGCGGTTTTTTCGTCGGCAACTGGTTGAGCTAGTGCGTCGTGGTGAGGATGTGGTGCCTTGTTTATCGCGTGAAACGTGGCAAACGATGGGCGTGTTAGCCGCGCATACACGCGTTGATGAGATCACCCAGTGTTGGCAAGCGGATGGTTATCGCTTTCAGTTAAACCAATCCAAGCTGGCATTGAAAGTGACGGTGCCCCAAGCCTATACGCAACAACAACCCAATGGTTATATTGCCCCGGCGCAATGGGATGACGGTGAAGCGGTGTTTTTTACCAACTATGATACCAACTACTATCGTTCACACATGTCAACGGATGCGGGAGGGGGCGACAATGATAGCCTGTTTGTTGGCGTTCGTACCGGGGTGAATGTCGATCGTTGGCGGGTAAGAAGCCAGTTTAATTACAGTTATAATAATGCGGGTAATCGCACGCAACGGCAGTTGCGCCATGGGCGTACCTATGTGACAACCGCGATAGCACCGTGGGAAAGTGAGCTTACCTTTGGGCAGATTTATACGTCCGATAGTTTGTTTGACGGTGTCAGCTTTGATGGCGCGGAATTACATTCTGATCCTCGCATGCTGCCGATGTCTCGCCGCGGTTATGCGCCGGTTATTGTCGGGATGGCTAACACAGTCGCGACGGTGACTGTGTCTCAACAAGGCCGCGAGATTCATCAACAAACGGTGCCAGCCGGGCCGTTTGAGATTAGAGAGATCACTTCGCCTTTCTACCGCGGTGACTTTGATGTGGTGGTTGAAGAGGCGGACGGTCAGGTTAAACGATTTACGGTGCCTTTTCAGGCGGTGCCAGGCTCGATGCGTCCGGGACAGTCACGATATGGTTTAGCAGCCGGTAAGCTAAGGCTCACCGATGTGGTTGATGAGCCGTATTTTGCCCAAGGGGTGTATGAGCGTGGGTTGACCAACCGTTTAACCTCGCATGTTGGTTTACGGGTAGCGGAAGATTACCTTGGTACCACCTTTGGTGCCGTACTTGGAACCTCCGTGGGGGCGTTTGGTTTGCGATCGAGTTTATCTGCCGCGTCAATGGGTAACCACACGGATGAGGGATGGCGTGCTGGCATCGACTATTCGGTGGATTTTGAGCAGACGGATACCACAGTGACGTTAGCCAGTTATCGTTATTCGAGTCATGGATATCGTTCTTTGAGTGATTTTGCGCGCTGGCAGGCACAGGATGCACGTGATGCTGCGCCTTCTTTTCAGGCGGAGCGTGATTTTTTTAGTTTGAATGTGGATCAATCTATGCCAGGGCGTGGGCGATTGAATTTTTCTGGGTCGCACACTGTTTATCGCGGGGATCAAGACTCAACCACACAAGCGCAGCTAAGTTACTCCACCCAGATCGGACGAGCAACGGTCAATATCGGCTATTTACGTAGTTTTGAGCGGGACAATAGCACGGCGGATGACGTGTTTAGTTTGGGGATGAGTCTGCCTCTGGGCGGTCGTCAGTCGTCAACATTGGCGAACTTTAGTGTTCAGACGTCGGAGGAGGATACGCGTTATCAAGCGGGGGTCTCTGGTCAGCTGGCCGGCTGGGATCAAACCTCCTATGGGGTAAATTACTCGCGCAATGACGATCAGTTATCGATGGTATCTATGAATGTCAATCATCTGTCTCCCAAAGGGGCGTATGGAGCGACCTTAAGTCGAAGTGATGATTACTCGCAGTGGGGTGTGAGCGCACGCGGTGGATTGGTGATTCATCAAGGCGGCATGAATGTCACCGAAAGCCTTGGCGAGACCTTTGCGCTGATCAAAGCCGATGGAGCGGAAGGCGCGACAATACGTCACGCTCGGGGCGGTGTGATTGAGGATAACGGTTATGGCATTGCTAATCATTTGGCACCTTATAAATATAACCAAGTGTCGCTTGATCCTTCGACGGTCATTAATCCAGATATTGAGCTACAAGAAACCCAGTTTCGGGTGGTGCCCACCGCCGGTGCCAGTGTGCACTATGAGGTACCGACGACCATGGGCAAAGCAGTGTTGCTTCAAATTCAGGGAGATAAGCGTCCTCCATTGGGAGCAGACATTGTTGATGTACAAGGCCGATCGATTGGGATGGTGTCGCAAAATGGCTTGGCCTATGTGCGCGTGGCAACACTCACCGGTAAGTTAACCATTGAGTGGGGACAACAAGACAGCCAGCGGTGTGTGATTGCTTATGATTTGACCGCCAAGCCGCGCAAAGCGAATCAAGACTTTGTCACCGTCTCGGTAGCGTGTCAGGAGGGGGAATGAAAATGCGCATCCTTATTGGCTTGTTGATCTGTGCCTGGGTGTTGGCCAGCGAGGCGATGGCTTCGTATGAACCGATTGACCACTGCTACAAAATTAGTCATTCGCCCTCTAGCTATAAAAACAAACCAGGGAGGGCAGAGAGTGTGCAGCCTGAATATGGGACGACCAACACATGGAAAGGTGCATTGGATCTGAACTATGCCAATATGGCGATGCCGGATGTCAATATTGCCAGTTTGCAATTTCAGCCAGTTGGAACCGTGTTAGGCACAGCGGTGAAAAACTTTTTGGACTTTGCTGAATCTGGCGATTTTTCGCCTAATCAGGTGCTGTTTAAGTGTCCGGCCGCTGCCGCCGGACGTATTTTTGAAATGTATTCCACTAATGGTGACTACAAGTATGGTGGTCGTGATGATATGGAAGTCGGCACTGCTTTTGGTATGGAGCACGTGTATTCCACTTATGTGAAGGGTTTGGGGTTTCGCTTAACAAACTTGGCAACCGGGGAGTATTTTTCGCCTTTTTGGAAAGCGCGGCCATTAACTGGGCTCGATCGTGATGGTAACGGCAACATTCTGGTCAAAGCCAAAGACTTTAGTAATGTAAAGATTGAACTGATTCGGATCCCGGATGAGAGTGGTTATAACGATAGCCATGCTTCGTTTGCTAACACTCAGCCACTCGGCTATTTGGCCACACGTATGCCACTTGACAATTTAAATAGCTTGGCTGGTCCCGAGCCGGGACGAAATCATCGAACGCACTTTCCAGGATGGTATGGCGATTGGCCGGCGACGATTGGTTTGTATAAAAGTGTGACGATGCACCGAGGAAAAACCTGTTTGGTTAACTTTGTCACCCCGACAGTGACGTTTCCGATCATTAGTGTGATGGAGCTTAGTCAAGGCAGTGTACGGCGTGGCCAATTTTCGGTGTCTTATCAGTGCGAGCAGGGCGCAGAACGCGGTGTGGGGCCAGGCGAAATCAGTATGTTTTTTCTGACAAGCCCGGAGGCTTTTGCGACGGCGCAAGATTTATCTTTGGTAGAAGCGGGTGTGGCCACGCCGTATTTGCTTAGTGAAAACTATCACGCAGAGACGACGGCGAAAGGGGTGGCGGTCACGCTTTATGATGAGTCTGGCACGCAGCTTCGCTTTGCCGATCCGAATCGCTATTTCGATCGGGGAGCCAATCCAGCGCAAATGGTACCGAGCGGCACTCAATTAGGAGAGAACCGTTACATCATGTCCTTTGAAGCCTCTTTAGGTCAGGTAGGGAACGGGATAGCAATTACACCGGGTCAGTATTCGTCGACTGCGCGCGTGGTCATGAGGTTTAATTAGATGTTTGGACTTTTAACAATCTTCGCGAGCCTTATTTTCAGCACCTGTGTTTTTTCGGGCGTTGCGTTAGAAGAAGGCACACGAGTGGTATTTGATGCGTCAGCTGCGTCGCAGTCAATCCATGTCACCAATACCAATCGCTACAGCGTGGTGGTGCAATCTTGGGTCGATGATGGTGATTTAAGCAATGTGCCCCAAACCGCTGAAGCCCCTTTAATCACGAAACCAGCGCTGTTTAAATTGGCGCCGGGTGCGTCTCAAGTGATCCAACTGATTAATATCGACAATCAGCCTGTTGAGACGGAGCGTTTGTATTGGCTGAATATTCATGAGCTGCCGCCTAGCTTAACGGGTTCCGAAACACAGGTTGATAAACTGGCACTCACCATGCAAACCCAGTATAAGATCTTTTATCGTCAACCGGATATGACGTTATCGCAGCAAGCGATCCAAAACTCAGTCCAAGTCGATAAACAAAAGAAGACGGGCATTGATTACTTAGCGATAAAAAATGCCGCTGCGATTCATCTTAATCTGGCAAAGATTGAACTAGATGGGCAGGTTTACACACGTTTTAATCGCACCATTGCGCCTGGGCAAACCCAAACCGTGCGTTTGGAATCACCGTTAAGCGATAACATGGTGATGCTAACGGTGATCGATGATAAGGGCGCGTTGTTTGATGTGTTTCAATTGATAGGTGAGTAATACGGCCCTTGCGTGCCACTATGCAGCAATACTCTAGGTGGCCGAGTGCGAGTGTTTTTATTTAGTCGAGACTTTTTATATATTCATAAATTGCAGAGTCATTGTCGAGCCCTAACTTTGTCATTGCCTGCTTTTTTTGTGTGCTAATAGTTTTTACACTCCGGTTAGTGTAAGCCGCTATTTTTGTCACACTCATTCCGGTACTGAATAATCGTAACACTTCCATCTCTTTAGGTGACGGAGGAGACACGCTGGGTTGTTGACTTAAAATTAAATCACTAACACTAGGGGAGATATAACGCTTGCCTTTTTTTACCTCAGCGAGAACATGATGAATATCAGATAGGATATCTTTTTTAAGCAATATACCGTCGACACCTAGTGATACCAATGAATGGAGTAGTGCGGAGTTGGTAAGTTGGGTCAAGACAATTAGCTTAATAGTTGGGTAGTCGCGTTTTACTCTTTTGAGCATCGCCATACCATCAACTTGATCCGTGTTTGGCATGCTGTAATCGGTAATTAACGTATCGATCGTTTTCTTTGCTAGTTTTTTAAATATGTCGTCGACACTTGTTGCCTCAGCAACGATATCAAAGCTCGTATCTTGACTTTGTATTAATGCTTTTACACCAGACAGTACGATTGGATGATCATCGGCTATCAAAATTTTCATTTTACTACCATCCTAAAAAATGCCATATGCCCTAATTTTAGCATAATTGTCTGAAAAAAACCGAGCATGAATCACTGAAGTGAATAAGATTGAGGAGGTTGTATGGAAGGCGCATTAGCACTTTCGATAAGCCATCGCTATTTGGGAAGTCATCGCCCTTTGGCTTAGCAATAAAAATATTTATGGTAGCGTGATTTTTGTGCCTTGAAACTGGCTATTACGCCGCTGCCTGACTATTTTTATCGAGATTAGAATGGTTTTCTGGATAAAAATTAGGGGTCTCTGTCATTGATGCGACCTATGTACCGCACTTTGTCTACGGTGGCCAACATGAGAGCAGGAGTTTCTATGCGGATGGGTGTCATTTTTATTTGGCTTATAAGTGCGGTTTCTTTTGCGGCGGATTATCAACATAACGCCGACGCGAAGGAAATAGACCTGTGGTTAGTGTTGGTTATTATTTTTACCGTTGTTTTTTTGGGAGGTATCGCGCTGCGATTTAAACGATTAATGAAGGATAAAAATGATATTGAAGCTGCGCTGATAACATCAAGAAAAAAAAGCGGAGGAAGAGACGGAAATCAAAGCTAATTTTCTGGCAACGATGAGCCATGAGATTCGCACTCCCATTCACGGCATTCTTGGTATGCTGGATCAAATAGCAATGACGCCACTTAATTTTGAGCAAAAGCAAATGTTGGCAGTGACATCCTCGTCGGCATCTATGTTATATAATATCGTTTCTGAAGTGCTAGATTATTCAAAGCTTGAAGCAGGAAAATTAACGATTGAATTGCGTCCCTTTGTGTTACGTGAGTTGATTGATAATGTTTTATTAGTGAGTGGTCATGAGGCGAGAAAGAAAAATCTATCCGTAGAGTTGCATATTGAACCTAATCTAGCGGCTGTTTATGTCGGCGACGAATACCGTTTGCGGCAGGTTCTGATTAATATTGTTAGTAATGCGGTAAAATTCACGCATAAGGGACGCGTGTTAATCACATTGGAAGTGGTACACGAAGACGACGATAAACAGGTATTAAAAATTGGTGCGCAAGACAGTGGCGTTGGAATGAGCCAAGAAGAACTCGAGCGGATTTTTCATCCTTTTTCGCAAGCCGAAACCTCAACCACTCGTCGCTTTGGTGGGACAGGTCTCGGACTAACAATTAGTCGGCAACTGATCGAACTGATGGCGGGAGAAATGATTGTTGAAAGCGAGAAGGGTCAGGGAAGCTGGGTGGGATTTACGGTGCCGTTAGTGATTAGTGCAAGGCGAAAAACTGATCCTTATCTTAATGGCTTACAGGTAAATGTCGCTGTTGGCGATCCTATCCTCAATGCCAGTTTGACTACGCATCTTTTATCCTTGGGGGTTGAGATCAGTGATAAGACGTCAGTCTTTCGATTCAGTGACGATGATGATGAAAAGGCGGATGTTCAATTGGCGCCGCTCTCTGGCATGGTCGGAGTACGTCGATATAAAAATAGATGGTTATTAAACTCACAACCCATTATGAACCGAAGTGTTCGGCTGGTCTGTTATGAGCTATTAGGATTAGAAGAAGGCACGGGGGCGCAATCAGTGTATGAGGCGGTTCTTCCTGTGCGTATTTTAGTCGTGGAAGATAACGACGTGAATCAGACGCTGGTGGCCCACCAACTCAATCAACTGGGTGTGTTGTTTGATATTGCCGACAATGGCAATGATGCATTAAGTTTTTTGACCCAAAAGGATTATGCATTTGTCCTTTGCGATTGTCATATGCCTTATATGGATGGATACCAATTTACTGAACATACTCGCGCTCAACCTGTTATTTATCGTGATATTCCGATTATCGCGATGACAGCGGACGTGTTGCCTGCTCAACGCGCGCGTTGTTTAGAAGCGGGGATGAATGACTTTTTAAGTAAGCCTATCCCTTTTCAGGAACTCCGTGATTTATTTCGGCGCTGGGGAGTCGTCGATAATAACGGCTTAGATATCGAGGCACTGAAAACGGCATTTGGCAAGGCTGACGTTCTAGAGGAGATATTAAACGCGACAGTAAAAAGTTTGGTGGCTGAGCTAGATAAGCCGGTCGCTGCGCTTGAACGGGCCGAGTGGGTGCATAAACAAACCGGGACAGTCGCCCTTTTGGGATTAACCTCGCTTGCAGAATTCGGTACCTATGCTGAGATAACATTGCGAGATAATTGTGAACACCAAGTGTATCGTGATTTTAGATCGCGGCTGTTTCTTGTCATGCGGCAAATCGAGTGCATGATTAATGAACATGTGTCTCAAGACGCGCGTCGATAAGAAGCAGTAATTGATTCGGCGCAGTCGGGTGGTATGATATTGTCATACCCGAGATATCTTAGGATGGCCAGATATGAGCATGCATCGGAAAACCATTACGCTGACTGAACAACAAGACTGTTGGGTGAAAAGCCAGATTGAAAGCGGTCAGTTTGGCAATGACAGTGAGTATATCCGTTACCTCATCCGTCGAGATCAGCAGGCTCAAGAACGTATTGCCGTGCTGAGGCAGGCTCTCGCTGAGGGTGAGTCAAGCGGGGAACCTAAGGCACTCGATATATCAGCTATCAAGGCAACTGGCCGTCAACGGATGAAGGCGGTTGATTAGTGCTTAAGCTGAGCGTTACGCCGAAGGCCGAATCCGATCTCATTGGAATTTGGGTATATACCTGCGAAAAATGGGGTGCTGATCAGGCAGATAAATATCTGGATCACCTTGAGGAAGGGATGAAACAGCTGATTAATCATCCATCACTCGGCGCGAACTATGTCCATGTTTTTTCTGGGTATCGAAGATTGCAGGTCGAGCATCACGCTGTTTTCTATCAAGTACTTGAATCGGATGTGCTCGTTGTTCGTGTGTTGCACGAGGACATGGACGCACCTGAAAGACTTCTGGATTAGCTAGTTAGTCATTTATCGGGACTTTTGGTGGTGCCATTGGCGTAGGTGACACAAGCCCCGGTACCATGTCAACAACAATGCACCATGCCAACGGGCGCCTGTCACTATCGGTGCCAATTTTAATCACCAATGTCGGAGGCGCGCCAGTTATATCGAGGAACGAGGCTTACATCGTGCTGGCGCTTATGCCGACCTAGGCTTGATTTTAACGAAGCGGTTCCCGGTATTTTAAGGAGACAACCCATGGCTAATCATGACACAGAAAAGACGATACCTGAGCGTGAGCAACGGCGCTTTGCCGTATCTGCGAATCGGGACAAAGGCAGTCATCGGATTCGTTATGTGGAGGCAGGCGGTGCTTCGGTGGATAATGAAGAGTGCACATTTTGCCAGGCGGTACCGGGTTTGAGTGATCAGCCGGAGAATGAAGAGAGCCGAGACGCTTCGCTTCTAGAGACGAGAGACTAGATCGAGCCACCTCGTGCTCGCATTGGGGCTATTGCTTTTTTTGTACTCTGTATTCCGTCATCGGTATTCGGGATCGTGAATATGGAGAAGAACGAGAAGCAGTACCTAGGTCCTAGGATCCTAGGCCCTAGGAACTTTATCTACATTGAGGCTTGATGATCCCATTGGCGTAGGTGACACAAGCCCCGGCACCATGTCAACAATAATGCATCATGCCAACGGGCGCCTGTCACTATCAGTGCCAATTTTAATCATCAATGTCGGAGGCGCGCCAGTTATATCGAGGAACGAGGCTTACATCGTGCTGGCGCTTTTCCGACCTAAGCCAATGGTGCCATTGATGCTWGTCTAGTCTACGTATGATTTGGAAAAGGGAGTACGGAGAAGAGCGAGAAGCAGTGCCTAGGCCCTTTATCTACAGTGCCTGTCACGATCGGTTAGCTACCAGGGACGGAGCTACCAGGGACAGRCACTTTTAGCCAGGGCGGCTATCGGGGACAGACACTTTAAGCTAACGAGAACTAACGGGACAGGCACTTTTATGATTGCTCTAGCGGGCTGAGGAGGAAGTCGTTATGATGCCTCTCCTCAATGACCAACCGGTAAATCCCTTCGTTATGTTTTCAATTGTCGACCAAAACCAACACTTTGTGGTGATCAACAAGCACCATGGCGTTAGCGTGCAGAAAGAGGCCGATGAAGCGGCACTGTTACCTGCGGTCGCGGCGNCAGGCACTTTTATGATTGCTCTAGCGGGCTGAGGAGGAAGTCGTTATGATGCCTCTCCTCAATGACCAACCGGTAAATCCCTTCGTTATGTTTTCAATTGTCGACCAAAACCAACACTTTGTGGTGATCAACAAGCACCATGGCGTTAGCGTGCAGAAAGAGGCCGATGAAGCGGCACTGTTACCTGCGGTCGCGGCGCATATTGGGGTTGAGAAAGTCTACCTTGTGCATCGGTTAGACAAGATGACATCGGGCTTGCTGCTGCTGGCAACCTCTTCTCATGCGGCGTCTGTCCTCTCAGGGTTGTTTGCTTCGCGCGAGATAGAAAAGTTCTATTTGGCATTAAGTGCCAAAAAGCCGCGTAAGAAGCAGGGGCTGATCGTTGGGGATATGACGAAGGGACGGCGAGGTAGCTGGAAATTGTTAACCAGCAAAGATAACCCGGCGAGAACGCGTTTTACCTCTATTGCTGGTGGTGAGGGGCGGCGACTTTTTCTCTGTCGGCCTTACACAGGCAAAACCCATCAAATTCGCGTGGCGATGAAAAGCATTGGCTCTCCGCTTATCGGTGATGATTACTATGGCGGCGAGCCTGCCGATCGTGGCTACTTACACGCTTATGGACTGCAATTTACGTGTCGTTTTTCCGACGATCAGCCTGAAACACACTATAGCTATGTGCTGCCCCCGAGCCAAGGCGAGTTGTGGCCAGCCTTACCAGTAGAGTGGGAGCAGCCTTGGCATTTAATTAGCTAGCACACCCGGGGGCATCGATAGCGTTTTTGAGGATTTGTCGGCCACGGGTGTCGCGAACCAAAATGGTATAGCTGATACCACTGTCTAACATACTGCGKATRTCGYTATCYTSGCAATAWCGACGTTTTAAACCGGAAAAGAGCTSYCCYGGTGCTTTTTTGGCATTCTTCTCCAGAAGCGTCAGCTCGATGATGGCATCTTGCGCACGTGCTCGAACCAGTGAGTAGCCTTCAATATCCATCGGCAGTAGCTGTGCAATCATGTCGGCACGTTGGATTGCGGCTTCTGCGGCTTGGTCATGCTGGGTACTGCTACATGCACTGAGTACTAGCCCCAGGCAGGCCATCATCAGTATTTTTACATATCGCATTAGGCTGGATCCTGCGGAAGCACTTTTTTGAACGGTTTTACGGTCACTTCTGCATAAACGCCGGCGGCAACATAAGGGTCTTTGTCGGCCCATGCCTTTGCGGCTGATAGTGACTCAAACCAGGCAATAACGGTCGAGCCCGTAAACCCAGCTTCGCCTGGCTCATCGCTGTCAACGGCAGGGTTTGGCCCGGCAATCATCAAGCGGTTTTCTTTTTCCAGTTGGTGTAAGCGTTCAAGGTGTGCGTCACGCGCTTGCTTGCGTAGCGGTAGGCTGTTCTCGACGTCTTGTGAATAAATGAGATACCACATCGTTGTTGTCCTTGATAGATGTTTATAGCCAGTAGGATACAGAGTCCAGATTTCTGAGTACAGCGTATTAGAAAACATTGGAAAACATTGGTGGGACAGGCACTTTTGTCAGAACATTTAACATTGAAAACATTGGTGGGACAGGCACTTTTGTCAGAACATTTAACATTGGTGGGACAGGCACCAAAAGTTAAAAGAGTTAAAAGTGCCTGTCCCAAGATGTACCCTCTAAAGTGCCTGTCCCACGATGTAGCTAGTCGAAAATAGGTGGCACTTCTTCTTTTAATCTCTGATTCACTTCGTTTTTATCAAAGTGTTTTGCGTCCCAATCCTGCATGTTGAAGAAGTTCAGGATCTCTTGCTCATCGTCGTTGAGTGGTGCGCGTTTTGATAGTTTGAGTAGGTTTTTGTATCTGTCTATACCGCCGCAGTCTTCTGGTGGGCAGGCGCCATTGCCTGCCGTGACTTTAGGCTGCGTGCAATTGCGGGTATTCAGTTTCTCAAGGGTGATGGTGTGGTGCCAGTTATCACCAAAATCATACACATACGCGATGGTGTCTCCGGGGTCTTGCAGTGCTGCCCCAATGGGTAAATACGCCGCTTGAGTGTCGGATTCATCGTCAAGGTCAATATGACCAAGGGGTGTGATAAACATGGCAAGATGTTGGTGCTCCCAACCCATAATGGCTTGAATGCAATCGTGTAGCGCGATAAAAGGTAAGGCGTTTGAAATGGTAAAACGGCGCCAGATTTTTGGGCGGCTATTATCAAGCTCAATGTGCAGTACGATGCCTTGGGGAGGTTCTATTTCCTGGGGGCCGTGTGCCACCGGATGATATTCCGCTTGCTGTTGCATACTCAGCTCTGCGAGCTGGTCGAAAAGCGGAAAGGTTTTTCTCATACGATCAGGTGCTTGCAACGCATACGCCGCGGCAAATATAAATAGTTTGCTCGGTGAAAACGGTGTGCTGTCTTGCTTGCTGTAATGCGTGAGCAGCCCACTCAACGCGAGTGCTTTGATATAGGGTTCAGGGTGTTCGAGATAATGGCGGTTCCGGACTTTGCGTATGGTATCTAGCGTTGGGTCGATCGATTCAGCGATCGTCCATGTCTCTATCAATGGGGTATTGACTAACAGTTTGCTGGATCGATGTCCTCGCGCTATCGCGTCGGGATGTTCTCCTGGGAAGTCACACGTGGAGGCGAGTTTATCTAATGAGAACGGTTGCGGCTCGGTCCATTGGGACGGGAGAAGCGCCAACATATGTAGCGTGTCAGGATCGAGGACCTCATGCTGTTCGTCCAGGGCCCAACAAAGTATGTGTCGCAATATATTGGGGTGGCATTGAACGACGTCGACAGCGGTGTCCATTTCTGCGGTCATTTTTTTATATTGCACAGTGTCGACGGGATTGGTATCAAAATAGCTATCCACTAAACCGAAACCTAAGCGAAAAACGCCACCGAATACGTGTGCATTTTTAGTCGTTGGGTCGATGAGCAGTCCGTTAAATAGTATGGCATGGTTGCCGTCTGGATAGGACAGGTAAAGCTCGGTCACTTGATGTTGTTCTGCTTGTTTGCTGTATTGCATGGCTGATTTTTGCCATGCTGACAGGTGGATTTTTACGCTATCGTGACCAAAGCGCTGGATCAGGGTTAGATATTGGCGCTGTCCAAGGGACTTCCATTTTTTTGCTGGAAGGCTATTGAGTACACTCGCTGCGGTGTTGGCGATCTTAGGATCGGCATTGAGGCTCAAAAGCAAAAGCGCATCAATTGACCAAGGTTGACGGCTCATCATTGTGAGCAATCCTTGAATTTCCTGCTTGGTGAGAAAGACAAGTTCACCACTGACGAATTGACAAAAAGCAAGCCCGGTGTCGACGCCAAATTTATTGAGGTCAGCGACAAGATTCTCGGTAACCTTTTCAGGGTCTTGTGCCAAGTATTCTTGTTGCTCAGTGATCTCCTGCCGACTGCGTTCACGCACTTTCACAATGATCGCATCGTCAACATGCAGTTTAAGGTGTTTCATGCATTTGATGATTTCGCTGGCGAGTACCAGATTAATGTGATCGTCGTCTAGCTCAAGTGCTTGAGTGAGGATTTTATTCGCGATATCGATGATTTCAGTGATGTCATGACGACGCGAATGAATACGCAGGTCATCGGCCATTTGTGAAAAGTAATCGACAAAAAGCTCTTCTTGACGTTGGTCGAATGTCTTTGATAACGATAGACCAATCGGTATCGCGGTAATAAAAGACTCTGGTGAACCATTTATCAACTGACGTTGATCTGCGCTGATATCGGTGATGGGCGTGTAGTGTTGGATAGCCTCAAGGAGCGCCTGCGCAGACGGTGGAAGTTCCATATTCTTGGCCTAGGTTGTGATTAATTAATTGTTTAAGCGTACAAAAAATTAATCTCAAAAACGAGTTTTGTCTTTTTTCTTTTGGTGGGACAGACACTTTTCGCTTTATCCGCTTTATCCGCTTTATCCGGTCGCTTTACTTTATCTACTTTATCCGGGACAGTCACCACTAGTAACCTGCAAGCCGTTGTTAAGATGCCTGTCCTAGTAAAATTTCTAATGAAATCTTACCTCTTTAAAATCCGAACATGCCTTTACCTTCCTGTAACTGGAGGGTTTATCCTGGGGAAATAACGATGAGGGGATAATATGGGATGTTGTAATCAGTCCCCAGAAGGTGGGTCCAAAGGGCTAAAGCCGCTCTTAAAAGCGGTAGGTGTTTTGTTCGTGTTTATAATGGTGCTGGCTTATTGGGTAGGGTAGATTTTCGGGCTAGTATGACGATTCCCTTACGCATTGATGCGTGTTTTAGTGCTAGCCTCAACGATTTGGGATCATGACGCCTGTCATGCGCTTTAGGCCCAGTGTCGGTAATACGGCTTGGATACTCGACAGTGAGCCTACAACATTTCCGCACTCTAAATGAGCGCATGTGGTCAGCCAGGTTTCATTCGACATATTCAGTCGTGTGAGTAGGGGAAGCCGCTGATTTGAGCCCCTTTCTTGTCCCTTGTGGCTGGTCCATTCAACAAGTGCTAAATAGTCCATTAGCCGAAACGGAATGCCGTCGGGCATAGATTTCCTCGGATTTCCTGCAAAGGCGAATAAGCCTGCTGGTGTCGCTTTATTTTGCTCGAGTGATTCAACGCGCTTTTTTATCGATGTGTAATTCGAATACTTGGGCTGTTTGGCGATACCTGCTCTCACGGGGTTTAAATCGACATAGGCCATTGCCGCAGCAAGAGCTTTGTCATCCAACAAGGCCTGACTTTTAAAGCGTCCCTCCCAAAAATGCCCCGTGCATTGATCTTCTCGGTTCGCTTGCGCTGAAATATATTGATTGAGCAGCTTCATAAACCAACTGACAGACATCAAACGCTCGCGCCAGCTCTCAATGATCCGACAGCACGCTTTGTACTCTGATTTGGAGAGAGATTCTCCCTGACGAAAACGTTGGATGAGTACTGGAGCCTGGTGAAAGGCTAGCCAGCGGTCGATAACGTCGGTATTTGTCAGGGATTGGGCGGCTTTTGCATTGATATGTAGGACAACGTGATAATGATTGCTCATAATGGCGTAAGCGCAGATATCGATGCAAAAAGCTTTGGCTAGTGTAAGCAAACGCGTTTCTATCCATGCGCGACGATGCTCATAGCTTTTTTGCGATTGAGCGTCATAGCCACACAGAAAAGAGCGGCGCACGCAGCGTGAGACGCAATGGTAATAGGGTGTTGCTGCTAGGTTCACTAAAGATGCGCGAGCTTTGGTCATCGTCAGTCCCTTTTGGTAGATGGGTGTATGTAAAAGGTACTGTATAAATGAACAGCCATCATCTTTTCTGGCCTGGTTTTTCGTGACAGTACAAGAAATACTGTAACTGTGAGATTGGTTAGTTACTAAAGGCGTCTGTCCCGATTAGTACTTGGAAAGGAAACTTAGTAGGGACATGTRTAAAGGTGCCTGTCCCTGCAGGAAATCAGGGACAGGTGTAAAGGTGTCTGTCCCCGCAGGAAATCWCCTGCAGGAAATCACGTTGAATAAAAGTGCCTGTCCCCACAAAGAGAAGCTGCCATAAGAAGTTAGGCAGGAAMGCCGCTGTGAAAGCGGAATTGGCTGTCGGGTGCTTGGATCAACTCGGCTTCGCGCTCGCCGATGGTTTGGATGCGGTCGCGAATGTCTTCGCCGGCGATGGTTTCTGCAAGCGTGAGGTAATCTTGATAATGGCGTGCTTCCGAGCGCAGTAGCGAGATGTAGAACTTCTGTAGTTCATCATCGAGGTGTGGGGCGACTTTGGCAAAGCGCTCGCAGGAGCGTGCTTCAATGTAGGCGCCAATAATCAGTTTATCGACTAAGGTTGCCGGTTCGTGAGTACGTGCCGCGCGCATTAATCCTTTGGCGTAGCGACCTGCTTCTAACGGTTGATAGGGAATGCCGCGTGCGTCCATGATTTCAATCACTTGCTCAAAGTGATGAAACTCTTCTTTGATTAACCGGACCATTTTATCAATCAAGGCTTGGCCGTGGGCAAAGCCGGCTTTAGGGGTTAAAGGCGCGCTGAGGCCGTTTTTGCGTGCGTGGAAGATCCCATCGCGAATGCGGCGATAGACAAAGTCTTCATAGGGTTTGGCCCATGCCAGCAGTTGCTCGCCACTCGCCGCGTCGACTGCATATTTACGGATCAGCCACATCGCGGTTTGGCTGGCTTTTAATTCGCAGTTTGCGTGATCGCGCAAAAGAATCGATTGATTGTCAGGCTGGATGGCCGCGTCAATCCAACTGTCGGGGGTTTGACAGTGCAGAAAACCATGAATAGGGGTGAGTAGGGTATTAATTTCTTGGCGTAGCATGCCGAAAACACTCTCAGACTGACAACAATGGCTGGGCATTATAAACAGATGGGATGCGAGCGCAAAGAGCTGGCASCGCAGGAGGCACTGCCAGGTGGGCGAATTCGGCCTACTTGTTCGATGCCCAAGGGGAACGGTATTGAATACCGAACTTGTCTAAACGCGGTAACTGCGCTTTGAGTCTGGCCAGATAATCGAGCCAGTCACGGCGCTCACTGTGGCTCCAGGCCGCTTCTGCAATGGCGGTAAGCCTTGGAAACACCATGTAATCGAGCCTGTCCTGATTGGTGATCAGTTCACTCCAGAGTGCACATTGTACGCCTAGCATATGCTCACGGGCGGGATCGTCACTGGCGAGGCTTGCTAGCGGCTCATACTGGTAGGCTTTCTCTAGTGGCGTGACGCCCGCCCAGTCGAGACCGGGCTCGGTGGCAGCATAATCTTGCACCATATCGAAATAGGTCGCCTGACCCGGGGTTAAAATCACATCAAAACCATGCTGCGCACAATGCAGTGCGGCCTCTTCGCTTTGCCATGAGTAGATCACGGTATTCTTGCTCACTTTATCGCCGTTCTGCACTTCTTCCCTGCCAACCATGCGTTTGCCCAAAGCGCGAAGCTTTTGCTCCGCATAGGTCAGTATCTGTCCCTGTAGCGAAGCGGTCGTTTCTCCGTTCATGCGTCTGTCCCGATAAATTGCCGATAAATTGGGCTATCCGTCCATACCCCGTCAGGGACTTCATCGGCACCAATATGAACCCATGAGGCGGGGAAGAGCTCGGCGACTTCACTTAATACCGTATCTAAAAATCGATACGTGCCCTCGAGGACTGGCGATAATACGTTATCGGTGTAGTGCTGTACGCTGCGGTAAGTCGAGCGATCGTCGGCATCGTGTAGCCAATCAGGCAGCGCTTTGATGGCTGCGCGACAGTGGCCGGGAATATCAATTTCTGGAGTGACGGTAATACCGCGGGCCGCGGCGTATTCAATTACGTCACGCACGTCTTCTTGGCGATAATAACCTTGGTGGCGCTCTGCAACGTGACTGAACTGCGGGGCAGGGCGGGTA
>NZ_MUET01000086.1:0-9723 GCF_001995685.1 Salinivibrio sp. IB282
ATACAACAGGTGCCCAGAGAACAAACGATTTGTGATTATTGAACTCACCCAAACTATAAGGGGCGAATCATCACCTTGCCCATCAGTAACGATTTTACTGATTAAAAAGTAAATATAGATCACAAACCGAACGGGTGACAAAAACAACAAAAATAAACGTAAGATTATGATTAAAAATGACTTTTTACACTGACAGAGGATAAAAAGACCGCATAAAAAAACAGCGACTTAAAAACCTCAAACGTTATTTTACGTAACGAAAAATCTCATGGGCACGATAAACGTTACAATGGCCACTTTTTCTTTATTTTCCATGTGGTTATGAGAAAATTGCGCCAGATCAAATTTCGAGCCGCATTCAGTGCAAAGCAACAACCTGAGGAAAAAAAAACCGATTATTGACGACAGTATAGTCAGATCATCATCAAAACGACGCGCTTGATAGCGATAAAAAGCCGCGCTTTTTGTCGTTATCATTCATGGGTACATTCAGGTAGGAAAAAAGCCCGACTGAACAATCGGGCGACTTGAATTATTGCGGGTTTGCACCAGAAAAAAGCGCAAAAAAGTTACGGCTGGTGATGTCACAAACCGTTTCCACCGATTCACCTTTTAACATCGCGACGTACTCAGCGACTTCTTTCACATAAGCCGGCTGATTTTGCTTGCCACGATGGGGAACAGGTGCCAAGTAAGGCGAGTCTGTTTCAACCAGCAGGCGGTCAAGCGGGATGCGACGCACCACATCTTTCAGCTCTGTGGCTTTATTGAACGTCACTATTCCAGAAATTGAAATGTAGAACCCCATCTCAATCGCTGCTTGTGCCATTTCATAGCTTTCTGTAAAGCAGTGTAGCACACCGCCGACGCGCTCGGCGCCCTCCTCACGTAATATCGCAAGTGTGTCTTCACGTGCCGCGCGCGTATGGATAATCAAGGGTTTGTTGAGCTCAACCGCGAGGCGGACATGCTGACGGAAGATCGCTTGCTGCTGCTCGGCAAGCTCTGGCTGATAGTGGTAATCCAGCCCTGTCTCTCCCACCGCGACGACACGCTCATCAGCGGCTAAGGCTTTCAGTCGGTCATAATCGAAACCATTTTCAATATCCAAAGGATGCACGCCACATGAGGCAAAAACATGCGGATAAGGTCGGATCATGTCTAGCATCGCCGGAAAACTATCTAGCGTGACTCCCACCGAGAGAAAATAGTCGACGCCCCTTGCCTGCGCTTTATCTAAAACATCGGCAACATTCTGGTGCAGCGAGTCGTAATCCAGTTTGTCGAGATGGCAATGAGAGTCTATTAACACGTTATTCTCCAATCGATAATAACCACTGGCTAACCACCAGTTCGGTATTTAGCCCTGTATGAATTTGTAACTGGCGCTGTAATTGATGCAGCGCGCGTAATAATGAATGAGCTTGCTGAGTGGTCAGTGCATTGGCCACTTCCGCCACCCGTTGGTGATGATGCCGATGCACAATGGTTTGTCCCACACCTTGACGCCATTTAAGTACATCAAGCAGAAAATGACTGAGCCAGTTCAATGAAGCGGGATAGTGTGCGACCAAGACCTCAATAGTGTCAAATAAGCCCGCTCTCTCACACACATAGGTAGAAAACCCTTCCACCACAGCATGGTGATGATCTAACCCGCCCGATGCCACAAAGTCACTGGCAGCCAAGGGCGCGCCACGGTATAAACCCACCGCATGATCTGGCACCGAACGCTGCAATGCTTGCTCGATCCACGCCTTGGCTGTGTCAGCCTCCGCCTGCGGTGCCTTCCACACACTACAGCGACTAACAATGGTCGCAAGTAAACTATCCAGCGAGTCTGTCAACAATACGAAGTAACACCCTGAAGGTGGCTCTTCTAGCGATTTAAGCAACGCATTGGCCGCGGCTTCCCCTAAACGTTCGACACACTCGATAACAATAAAGCGCGCCCCGCCCAATTGCGACGTTTCCAGCGCTTGTCGTTGCACCTTGCGGACTGCATCGATACCAATCTGCTTACCGGGTTTCTCGGGGGCGAGCCAGTGAATATCAGGATGGTTACCCGCCGCGAAAAGCTGACAATGATGGCAATGACCACAAGCGCTATCGGTTTGGTCGCTACACAGCCTTACCTTGGCAAGCTGGCTGATCAACGCGCGACGGCCGCTGCCCGGGGGCGCGGCCAACAAGAGCGCATGCGGAAACCTTGCACTGATCAATAGCTGCTGCCAATGCGCCCACACACCTTCAAACCAGGGATAAACGCAAGGCGCGGGATATGCCAATGTTATCTTGTCACTCATACGCCTGTCTGCTGCTTAAGCCAGTTTTCTAGTGCCGTCTTAATCTGAGCGGTCACTGTGTCTAGCGACTGGCCCGCATCAATCACCACCACACTGGGATCGTCGTTTGCCAATGCCAGGTAGCGCGCTCGCGTGCGCTCAAAAAAATCAAGTTGCATTTTCTCAATCCGGTCCAGATCACCACGGCCACGTGCACGTGCCAGGCCTACCTCTGGGTCGATGTCCATATAAAGAGTCAGTGAGGGAGCAAACTCTCCTAATACCGTATCTTTGAGGCTCTGCATCAGCGACGTGTCCATACCCCGTCCCCCACCTTGATAAGCCTGTGATGACATATCATGGCGATCACCTACTACCCATTGCCCCTTTGCCAAGGCGGGTTTAATCACATTTTCGACAAGCTGTACTCGGGCGGCATAAAGCATGAGCAGCTCGGCTTTATCCGTGAGCGGTTCATCCGGGTGGCCTTGTTTGACAAGCGTTCGCAACTGTTCGGCAAGCGGCGTACCACCGGGCTCTCGCGTGGTGATCACATCTTTGATGCCGACGTCGAGTAACACCTGTTTGATCTGATTGATGGCCGTACTTTTGCCCGCGCCTTCAAGGCCTTCTACAACGATGAAATGGTTCTTCATTGATTCTTCAACACTTTTAGATAATCACGCACGGCTCGATTATGTTCGGCCAAGGTGGTAGAAAATTGGTGGCCGCCTTTACCCGTGGCGACAAAATAGTAGTAATCCGTTTTTGCTGGCTGCGCCGCGGCAAAGATCGACGCTTTACCTGGCATTGCGATCGGCGTCGGTGGCAAGCCATTAATCACATAGGTGTTGTAGGGGGTCGGTGTGCGCAAATCACGCTTACGAATATTGCCCTCATACTTATCACCCATGCCATAAATCACGGTCGGATCGGTTTGCAAACGCATACCACGTCGTAGCCGGTTCACGAACACCGACGCCACCTTTTCACGTTCACTCGCCACCGCGGTCTCTTTTTCAATGATGGAGGCCAATATTAATAGCTGATAAGGGGTCTCAATCGGCAAGTCCTCGATACGTTGCTGCCAAGCCTGCTTCAAGGTCGATTCCATTGCACGCGCGGCGCGTTTTAGCAATGCCACATCGGTATCTCCCACGTCATAAGCGTAGGTTTCAGGTAGCAATAAGCCTTCCAATTTATCGTGACTGATCCCTAACGCGTCAGCAATGGCGGCCTCACTCATCCCGATTAATGTTTGTTCGAGATGCGGGGCTGATTGGATTTGATTACGCCACTGAGCGAACGTACTCCCTTCGACAAAGGTGATTTCATCTTGATATTGCTGGCCTGAACGCAGGGTCGCGAATGCCTCAGCCAACGTTTGTCCAGGTTGGATCTGAAAGGTGCCCGCTTGTACCCGAGTCAGCTCTGGATAAATCCGTGGCGCAAATTTCGACCAGATGCTTGACGCCATCCAACCGTTGTCTTCAAATTTTGCAATGACCTTATGGTAATGTGCACCGCTAGGTACGGTGAATAGCTGAGGCGTCTGCAAGGATAACGGCGTGGAAATAAACGCCTTCGTTTGCCAAAGTACCCCAGCGACTGAGGCCAAGACTATCGCCATCAATACGCTCATCAGCCCCAAAAATCGCTTTTTTAGCACGCGTTTAACCTCTGTTGTAATCGCCTTGTCAGCGTATGCGTTGTATAGCTTGTTTCATTGATGGATGTCACTGGCACCACCTTCATCAAGGTATTGCAAATAAACACTTCATCGGCACGCCATAGCGCCGCCTCATCGACCGCGACCGTTTTACATTGGTAGTCCGTGAAACCGTCAATCACCGCCATCACTTTTTCTCGCATTAATCCCGCCACACCGGCATAGGCTAAATCAGGTGTATAGATGACATGGTCTTGGCACCAGAAAAGGTTAGATGCCGTGGTTTCAACTAGGTTGCCAAACATGTCCGCGACTACGAAATCATCGGCCTCCGCGTCTTCCAGTGCCAGCTTTAGGCACACCTGCTCTAATCGATTGAGATGTTTAAGCCCCGCCAAAGGTGACGCACCAAGTTGTATGTGCGTCGTCGCCAACGCCACGCCATGCTGTTGCCAGTGATGATAATGGCGTGGATACGGATGCAGACTGACAATCACGGTTGGCGACGAGCAGCCTTTAGGACTGTAACCGCGGCCCCCCTGCCCTCGGGTGATGATCACTTTCAACACCTGTTCATCCTGCGAATGCTGACACGCTTGATCGAGCGTTATTGCGAGTGCCGACCAATCGACCCCGCGAATGGCTAATCGCTCACAAGTGCTTTGTAAACGCAGTATATGGGCATCACGATCAAGTAATAGCCCCTGATACACATGGCCAGTGGTGAAACAGCCATCACCAAATTGGAGCCCTCGGTCAGCGACCGCTAGTTCGCGACAAGGGTGTCCGTTTACCCAGTACATCTATCAACCTCGACAGTCACTACTCTTACAGACAATAAAAACCTTACCGACAATAAAAAACGGCCCGAATCGTCGGGCCGTTACTATAGCAAACTCTTTTTAGGCTGTATAAACGCCGATGCGCATTACAGCTTTTTGAAGATCAAAGAGCCGTTGGTGCCACCAAAACCAAAGGAGTTACACAAGGCGTACTCCATTTTTACGTCACGCGCTTCGTGCGGTACGTAATCTAAATCGCAACCCTCATCAACATTATCAAGGTTGATCGTTGGTGGGACGGCTTGGTCAATCAGCGACATGGCAGTGATAATAGATTCAACAGAGCCTGCCGCACCCAGCAAATGACCCGTCATCGATTTGGTTGAAGAGACCAACATGCTATCAGCTGCGTCTCCCATTGCACGACGAATCGCCTTGCTTTCCGCCACATCACCCGCTGGGGTAGATGTACCATGCGCGTTAACGTAGCCAATTTGTGCCGGGTTGATACCCGCATCACGAATCGCCGCTTCCATCGCCAATGCCGCGCCAGAGCCGTCTTCACTGGGTGACGTCATATGGTAAGCATCGCCACTCATACCAAAACCGGCTAATTCACAGTAAATGGTCGCACCACGTGCTTTCGCATGCTCGTATTCTTCAAGCACCATCACGCCTGCCCCATCACCCAGCACAAAACCATCACGATCTTTGTCCCAAGGGCGAGAGGCCGACTGTGGATCATCGTTACGTGTTGATAATGCTTTGGCGGCGGCAAAACCGCCCATACCAAGCTCGGTGGAGGCTTTCTCTGCGCCGCCGGCAACCATGGCGTCTGCATCACCGTATGCAATCATACGGGCAGCATGACCAATATTATGCAGGCCTGTGGTGCATGCGGTTGAAATCGAGATGTTTGGGCCACGCATGCCGTAGTTAATCGACACGTGCCCTGCAATCATATTAACGATGGTTGATGGGACAAAGAAGGGGCTGATTTTACGCGGACCTTTGTCCATATACGCACGATGGTTTTGTTCAATCAAACCAAGACCACCAATGCCTGAACCTATCGCGACACCTATACGGTGTGCATTATTGTCATCCACTTGCAATCCGGAGTCTTTAATGGCTTGCACACTGGCAGCAATGCCGTATTGGATGAACAAGTCCATTTTTCGTGCATCTTTTTTCGACATGTAGTCTTCACAATTGAAGTCCTTAACCATGCCGGCAAATTGAGTGGCAAAGTGAGTGGCATCAAAATGCTCAATCGCGGAAATACCGCTTTGCCCGGCTAGCAGAGCTTTCCATGAAGACTCAACTGAGTTACCCACGGGTGACAACATACCCATGCCAGTCACAACAACACGACGCTTAGACACGATGATATTCTCCGGAGAATATTAGTTTGGAAATTAGAATAGCTTAAAAAGAACACAGGCGGTCAAGGAGACCGCCTGGTAGGATTCTGAGATTACGCTGAAGCGCCGACAACGTAGTCGATGGCTGCCTGTACAGTAGTAATCTTCTCTGCTTCTTCATCTGGAATCTCTGTATCGAATTCCTCTTCAAGAGCCATTACCAGCTCAACGGTATCCAGAGAGTCCGCGCCCAAGTCGTCTACGAATGAAGCTTCGTTTTTCACTTCTGCTTCGTCGACACCTAGTTGCTCAACGATGATTTTCTTTACGCGTTCTTCGATGTTGCTCATATTAATACTAGTCCTTACAAGATTCGCAGATGCGATATGTGCTGTAGTTTATTCATTAATGTGGAAGTTGCAAGACCTCCACGGCTGGTCAAACCACGATTTGGGGACAAATCAATCGGAGTTTGACGTGTGTCATTCGAGATTGCAACGGTCTCGATCAAATCATGTACATACCGCCATTGACGTGCAAAGTCTCACCCGTCATATAAGCGGCATCATCAGAGGCTAGAAACGCCACCGTTGCAGCAATCTCTTTTGGATCACCCAAACGCCCTGCTGGCACTTGTGCCAGAGTCGCAGCGCGCTGTTCATCATTTAGCGCCTTGGTCATATCGGTTTCGATAAAACCAGGGGCGACCGTATTCACTGTGATGCCACGCGCAGCCACTTCACGTGCCATGGATTTGGTAAAGCCAATCACGCCTGCTTTTGCCGCCGCATAATTTGCCTGTCCCGCATTACCCATCACACCGACCACAGAACCAATATTAATGATTCGGCCACAGCGTTTTTTCATCATCGCACGCAATACTGCCTTTGATAAACGGAAGATCGACGTCAAGTTGGTGTCCATAATGTCCTGCCACTCGTCGTCTTTCATCCGCATCAATAGGTTATCACGAGTGATACCGGCGTTGTTAACCAGAATATCAACATCACCAAATTCTTTTTTGATCGTATCAAGCACCTCTGCGACTGACTCTGTCGAGGTCACATTGAGTGCCAGGCCTTTACCGTTTTCACCGAGGTAATCGCTGATTGCCGCGGCGCCTTTTTCGCTGGTCGCCGTACCAATTACAGTGGCACCACGCTCCGCTAAAAGCTCTGCCGTGGCTCGGCCGATCCCACGGCTTGCGCCTGTCACCAGCGCTACTTTTCCGTCTAGTTTCATTCGGTTACCCTTTTAGTTGATTCTGCCGACATACGCCGGCAGTCACAAAGTGTCTTCGTAATACGGTTTATGCCTTCGCCGCGGCAAGGCTGGCGCTATCATTAACCGCTGCGCTACTCAACGCCTTGTTGATGCGTTTGGTCAAGCCAGTCAATACTTTGCCAGGGCCAAATTCCAATAGCTGCTCCACACCTTCAGCCGCCATATGCTCGACCGTTTCAGTCCAACGTACCGGGCTATGTAATTGACGCACCAAGGCTTCTTTAATTGCAGCCGGCTCTACCGGCGTTGCTACATCTGCATTGTTGACCACAGGAACACGTGGTGCATTAAACGTCACCGATTCCAGTGCTTGCGCCAGTTTTTCTGCTGCTGGCTTCATCAGCGCACAGTGAGAAGGCACTGACACGGGCAGCGGCAATGCACGTTTTGCGCCCGCGTCTTTACACAGGGCGTTAGCACGCTCAACCGCTTCTTTATTCCCCGCAATCACCACTTGGCCTGGCGAGTTGAAGTTAACCGGTGAGACCACCTGGCCTTGCGCCGCTTGCTCACACGCTGTGGCAATTGCGTCATTGTCGAGGCCAATAATCGCCGACATCGCGCCAATACCCGCAGGCACCGCCTCTTGCATCAATTGACCGCGCAACTCGACAAGCTTAACGGCTTCTTTAAAATCCAATACACCCGCACACACCAAGGCAGAATATTCACCCAAACTATGACCAGCAAACATCATGGGCGCCGCACCACCTTGAGCTTCCCATACGCGCCAAATAGCAACAGACGCGGTGAGTAACGCCGGTTGGGTGCGATGGGTTTCATTTAAGTCCGCGTCAGGCCCTTGCTGGACCAATGCCCAAAGGTCATAGCCAAGCACGTCTGACGCTTCTGCAAACGTCTGCTGCACAACGCCATATTGTTCGGCGAGCTCCCCGAGCATACCCACGGCTTGCGAGCCTTGACCGGGAAAGACAATCGCGGTTGAAGAACGAGCTGTTGAAGACATAGCTGTTTTCCTATTTATTTAAAATCTGACTAACGCTGAACCCCACGCGAATCCGCCGCCAAACGCCTCAAGTAAGAGTGTCTGGCCTCGTTGGATTCGCCCATCGCGCACCGCCTCATCAAGGGCAGTTGGCACCGATGCGGCAGACGTATTGCCATGGCGGTCAAGCGTCAATACCACTTGATCCATCGACATCGCGAGTTTCTTCGCGGTCGCTTTAATAATCCGGTAATTGGCTTGGTGTGGTACCAACCAATCGATATCTGATTTTTCAATTTGGTTAGCCTGAAGCGTTTCTGTCACAATATTGGCCAGTTGTGTTACCGCTACTTTGAAGACTTCATTCCCCGCCATATAAAGCCACGCTTCATCGGCTTCTAACGATTGACCACGCTCCGGATACTTAAGTTTCAATAGCTCGCCAAATTTGCCATCAGCTTTCAAGTGTGTGGACAAAATACCATCATTTTCATCGGCAGAGAGCACGACGGCCCCTGCACCATCACCGAACAAAATGATGGTGGAGCGATCATCGGGATCACAGGTGTGAGACAGGCGATCTGCGCCCACCACCAGCGCATTTTTGGCCAGGCCGTTTTTAACGTATTGATCCGCCACACTGAGTGCATACACGAAGCCAGAGCATGCCGCCGCGATATCAAAGGCGGGGCACCCTTTAATCCCCAACATGGCTTGCACGTCACAGGCAGCCGCGGGAAACGCACGCTCACCACTGGTGGTGGCAACAATAATCAGGTCGATGTCATGTTTATCAATGGCAGCCATATCTATCGCCTGCACGGCGGCCTGATACGCCATCGAGGCAACGGTATCTGTCGGTGCAGCAATGCGACGCTCCTTGATCCCCGTACGGGTCACAATCCACTCATCACTGGTGTCTACCATTTGTTCAAGGTCAGCATTGGTGCGAACCTGTTCAGGCAAATAGCTGCCTGTGCCCAAAATCTTACTATACATGAAGACTACTAATGCCTCTCGAGAAGAACTGCCTCTAAACGGTCACTTATCTTAGTTGGGATTTGCCGTTCGACCTCGTGCACCGCCTCAAAAATAGCGTTTYCGTAAGCGGCGATATCAGCGCGTCCGTGGCTTTTTACAACGATGCCGCGCAATCCTAGCAAACTTGCGCCGTTGTACTGGTCGGGTTTCAGCTGTTGGAGTTGATTTAATAGATCAGAAAATAGCCATTTCGCGATCCAACGCTTAATAGGATGCGGGTGGAGGTGGGCTTTCACCTTGTCGATGATCAAACGTGCCACTCCCTCGCTGGTTTTTAGCGCCACGTTGCCGACAAAGCCATCACAGACAATCACATCCGTCTCACCCGTGTAGATCTGGTCGCCCTCTACGT
>NZ_MUET01000087.1:0-12469 GCF_001995685.1 Salinivibrio sp. IB282
CGTATATACACTGTATATCCGTATATACACTGTATATCTAAAAGATAGGCGCATTGGCATGGCAAAAAAAGAAAAAGCAAAGAAAGACAGCCAGTTACTAGTAAGAATCAATAGCGATCAACGCGATGCCTTCTTAGAGGCCTGCGACGAACTGGACACATCCGCAGCACGTGAAATACGCCGATTTATTAAACAGTTTTTAAAAGACCACGAAACGAATAAATCATCGTGATCATACTTGGGGTGGACATGCCGGCCCCGTCCACAGCATTGAAGCTGTACTGCAGTGGCAAACGCTTCGGCAAATCATCATTAAGGAGAGAAATCATGGCGAAAGCGTCGAAAAAAGATCTGAAAAAATCAATTAAGAAAACAAAAGCGAAAGTTGCGAAGCAGGAAAACAAGCTGAAGAAGCTTAAAAAGCAACTAAAAAAAGCCTAAATCACAGGCTGATACGCAATAAAAAGCTCGGCACTGTAACCGAGCTTTTTCATGTCATCAACAGCGATTGTTCGTGTTCGGACACTGAACGTGTCTCTCACTCCGGCAATGCAGGCTCCACCGTAAATCGTCCAACATCAACGCCCACCACTTTGACCTGATCGCCAGCCAGCAATGTGCAATCACTGGCGGCCGAACTTAGTTGTAGTTGCCAAGTGACACCTGAGTATTTTACCGTCGATGTTTGCTCTCGGCTCAACGGCTCACTGAGCGTCAAGGTCAATCCGATAAAATCACTATGGCGATTATCCGGGCGTCGTCCGCCCCGTTGTAACTGTTTAAGTGGCCGCCACAGCATGGCAGTTAGCAAGCCTGCAACTATCCCGGTGCTGCTAAATAACGCCGTCACCGTTTCTGGCACAACGCCGACCATCGCCAAGAGTCCCACTAAAATAGCAGCAACACCGGTTGCCAATAACACAATGGTCGATAAACCCAGTAGCCAGACTTCAACGGCTAACAGTAACAAGCCCACAATCACGGTTAATTCTGCAAGGTAGATACTCACACTAAACATCCTGTTTTACGCTTTGCTCTTATTGAGTGTATCAATAATTGTCATCGCTTCTGCAACCACATTCGCTGCGCCTGTCCCAGAGTCAGGCAGAAGTACCACTGAGGACTCTTTGGCAATCGCCTGTTTCGCCTTGATCGCTTTTTCTGCCAGCTCCAACTGGATGGCTTTTTGGCCTTCCTCTGTAATCGCTCGTGTCCCGACGATTTCAAGTGCTTCGGCTTGCGCTTCGGCAACCGCAATAATGGCTTGCGCTTCCCCTTCCGCTTGCAAGATTTGCTCTGACTTTTCCGCTTCCGCCGCTAAGACTCGGGCCTGCTTTTGACCTTCAGCAACGTTGATATCCGATTGACGCGCCCCTTCTGATTCAAGAATCACCGCACGCTTTTCTCGCTCAGCCTTCATTTGACGCTCCATGGCATCGAGAACAGAGCGAGGTGGATCGATATCCTTGATTTCGTAACGCAGCACCTGAACGCCCCATGGCTGAGCGGCCTCATTGATGGCAGAGACAATCGCGGTGTTTAGGCTTTCACGCTCTTCGAAGGTTTTGTCCAGCTCCATTTTACCCACCTCACTACGCATGGTGGTTTGCGCAAGCTGAGTCACTGAGTACACATAATCGTCGACGCCATAACACGCTTTATACGGATCCAATACCTTGATGTATAAGACACCGTCAACAACCAGCGAAATATTATCGCGCGTGATCGCGGATTGACTGGGTACATCATACGCTTGTTCTTTTAACGTCCTGGTATAACCAATACGATCGATAAATGGCACGATGAAATTGAGACCCGCTTCCATCGTCTTGTAATACTTACCAAACCGCTCGACGACATACGCCGTATTTTGTGGCACAAACTTAATCGCACCGCGTAGCACCACGATCACTAAGACCGCCAGCACGACCCAGACGCCTATAAAACTCGACGTTTCTAAAAAAATCGTATCCATGGAGAAACCCTATCACTGCGAGTCACAATTATGACTGGCATAAACAAACCCAAACGCGCGCACAAACGTGTCTGCGGCGTTACTCGTCGCCTCTCATGATACGTTATTGTCAGCATAAAAAGACATCATCCAATGAGTGATTTGACACTCCTCGCAATCTAGATCGCTTTTCTACGATGTACTATACGCCGATATATCACAGTTATCTGGCCTTGCTCTCATTTTCACAATACGCTCGCACAAAGTTGCCGCTTTCATCCGCAAAATAGATTTACCTCACATTCTTTTGGGTGTATTCTCGATACTGTTCAACCGTGTTGGTTGACGGACTGTTGGTCGTAGACATACCGAGTCGCAACCAATAGTAAACTGACGCGCAAATAACGCGTGGTCCTGTTGAGGCTGCCTAGCAGCTTCGATAATCGGAAATTTATGCAGCAATTGAATATAGATACATCGAAACACCCCACCGTTAGGCTGGAAAGTTAGTTGTCCTGAAGATATTCGCTACATTTGCCCATAGAGTCGATTAACGGCACTCGCGTCACTGCAACACCTAGTTAATATATTCAGGAGACACCATGTCCAAAGCTAATGGTTCCGTTAAGTGGTTTAACGAAGAGAAAGGTTTCGGTTTTATCCAGCAAGAGAACGGTCCAGACGTATTCGTTCACTTCCGTGCTATCGTTGGTGAAGGCTTCCGCACACTAGCAGAAGGCCAACAGGTTGAGTTCGATATCGAGCAAGGTCAGAAAGGCCCACAGGCTGCGAACGTCGTTCGCCTGTAAGCCAAACCAAATTTAAGAGAAAGGCGCCCAACTGGGCGCCTTTTTTGTCGCTATCATTTGTTGTTTGCTCTTACCCATCATTTTTAAGCAAAACCTCATCCAGGTCGCATTCCTTTCACACGCGCTATAGACGCTCTTACCACCATCTACTAGGCTGAAAACATAGACATTGTCAGGAGGACGTATGCTATCTCCGTGTTTAATTGTTGACGATCATGAAATGATTCGTGACACCATTGGAATGATGGCCCAAGCACTGGGTATTAAGTCGGTGATCACGGCAGAAGATGGCGCCGAAGCGATATCAAAGGCATACCATGAAGCTCCCAATCTGATCATTACCGACTTACAAATGGATCCCATTGACGGGTTGGAAATGTTACGACTGATGCGGAGCGGTCGCTATCATTTGCGTCATGATACACCCATCATCATTTTAACCGCTAACGCGTCTCAGGCAGTGATCAGCGAGTGCATTCGCTATGACGTCGATGCTTTTATGGTTAAGCCGGTGAAAAAACAAGATCTAGAAAACCGTGTCAAGCAGCTATCTAAGCAGACCAAAGCTAAAAAGCCCCCCACATTCTACTTTGAGATGTACCAGTCAGATCCTGCCAAATCAACGGAGTTTGAGCACAACGGCGCGATTGTTTTTACTGAGGAAGAGCAATACCAGATAGAGTGCATCACAGAGCCTGTCATTGATACACCATTGCCTCCTGAAGGCTCTTCAGAAAAAGAGCCACAAGTATCGGCCCCCATTAAACGAGAGCGTAAGTTTATACGTTGGCAAGAAAAGTATACAGTGGGCCATCAATCATTGGATGAGAGTAACAAGCAGCTGCTCTCTATCATCAACGATACGTATGAGGCCATTGCCTACCACCATGAGGACGAGACTAAGACGGATTTTGAGGCCCTCGCGCAACGCTTTCGTGACTACATTGACTCGCACTTTCAGCTCGAGGAAGATATTCTCGAAGCGCGCGCCTACCCCAAATACAAAGCGCATGCTGCGATTCACCAACGCCTCGCCCGACAAGCGCAATATGTGCTGCTACAGTGCCAAGCCGACCCAGAACTATACCGCTCAGAGTTTTTTAAGTTTCTACGTTATTGGTGGATTCACCATGTGGTGCGTGAAGATACCCAATATCGTGATTTCTTACTACAGGGCCCCTAGCACACTAAGTCGCTAGCCCACCTCGGTGCCCACAGTGCTCTTTGCCTGTTGGCACCGAGACATACACCCAAGCTATCTGTTCCTAACCTATCGCCCATGTTCCGCCACATATATGGGATGTGGGAACCTGCCCACACCTTTAGGCCAGTAAATGTTACTTCTCAAAACACTTACTTTCACAAAAAATTTAACAATAAATAAATTCATATATTTCATCAATTTAATTACAGATGATAAACCCAACACTAAAATCTGGGGTTGATAAACCAAATTCATCGCCTATTATATAAAACGAATTCGTTAGAGCACAAAACAATTATGTGGCGATCAAAAACGACAGACACGGCAGTACTGGAATCTGAAGTACGTGACCGTAAACAGACCCAGACCAACACGCAGTTTGTGTTTCGTAAGCCAGCTATCAAGGATGGCGGCAATATCTATCGATTAATCACACAGTGCCCACCGTTGGATGTGAATTCCGCTTATTGCAACTTCTTACAGGCGACGCACTTTAAAGAGACCTGTGTCGTTGCAGAGCGTGAGGGTGATGTACAAGGCTTTATCTCGGGCTACATTCGCCCTGAGCAGCCAGACACCTTTTTTGTCTGGCAGGTTGCCGTGTCACCCAAAGCACGTGGAGAAGGGCTTGCCCTGTCGATGATCGAAGCGCTGATGGCACGCAAAGTCTCAAGCAATATTCGCTTCATCGAAACCACGATCACAGAAGACAACGCCGGATCTTGGGCGCTGTTTAAAAAGGTAGACCGCCTCTACGGTACAGGTGGTCAGCGCTCTGTGTTCCTTGACGAACAAGAGCACTTCAACGGTGAACATGACACCGAATACCTTTTCCGAATTCCACTCAAAAAATAACAGGATGAGTTATGGATATCTTTAAATCGCAGGAGTCAAATGTTCAATGTTACGCCAACAACTTCCCGGTGGTGTTTGAAAGCGCTAAGGGTTGCTGGATCACAGGCGTCGACGGCAAGCGCTACCTCGATTTTCTCGCTGGCGCCGGCTCACTCAACTATGGGCATAACAACCCAACGTTGAAAAAAGCTCTGATCGAGTACATCGAGAAAGATGGCATTACACACGGCCTGGATATGTACACAGGTGCAAAAGCACGCTTTCTCGAAGTATTTAAAGAACACATCTTGGCACCGCGTGATTTGGACTATAAGTTCCAATTTACTGGCCCAACAGGCACTAACGCTGTTGAAGCGGCAATGAAGCTTGCTCGTAAAGTGACAGGCCGTGCAAATATTGTATCTTTCACCAACGGCTTCCACGGCTGTACATATGGTGCATTGGCAGTGACGGGTAATCATCATCACCGTGGTGGTGGCGGCATCCCTGTCAATAACGCGGTGACACGTCTTCCGTACGATGGCTATGCAGACATTGATGGTTTAACGCTGTTTGAAACCATGCTTAATGACGCATCAAGTGGCCTAACAGGCGGTGATAAACCTGCTGCAGTGCTGCTTGAAGTCGTCCAAGGCGAAGGTGGCCTAAACGCAGCCTCTAATGAGTGGTTGCAGCGCCTGCAAGATATTTGTAAGGCACACGACATCTTGATGATTGTCGATGACATCCAGGCTGGTTGTGGCCGTACGGGTACGTTCTTCAGCTTTGAGCCATCAGGCATTAAGCCCGATATTGTGACCCTGTCCAAATCAATTGGTGGTTATGGTCTACCAATGGCCGTGGTGCTACTAAAACCTGAGCTGGATCAATGGGCACCGGGTGAACACAACGGTACATTCCGTGGTAACAACCACGCGTTTGTAACTGCAGCGGAAGCGATTGACACATACTGGCGTGATGATCAGTTCCAAACGCATATTCAAGCGCGTGCGGATCAGCTAAACAAGGTCTTGCAAGAGATGTTGCACGAGCATAGTGATCTGTTTGACACCATCAAAGGACGTGGCTTGATGCAGGGTATCGCTTGTCAAAACGGTGACATTTCTGACGACATCACTAGCCTATGTTTCGACAATGGCATGATTATCGAGACCGCGGGCCCAGATGATGAAGTGATCAAATTCTTCTCGCCACTGACAGTCAGTGAAGCAGAGATGGAAAAAGGCTTGCAGATCTTCGTTAAATCGGTCGAGCAGTACAAGAAAGAGAAGCTTAAAAAAGCATCGTAATCGCTAAGATAATAAGCCTTGTTTAACGAAGAGACGTTGAAGGAATAAACATGATTGTCCGCACATTAGAAGAGTGCCAGAAAACCGAGCGCCGCGTGGTGGCAGAAAACTGGGAAAGCGTACGCATGTTGCTACGCGATGATAATATGGGATTTTCTTTCCATATTACCACCATCTATGCCAATACTGACACGCACATTCACTACCAGAACCACTTAGAGTCTGTGTATTGCATGTCGGGTGAAGGTGAAATTGAAACCACGGATGACGGTAAGGTTTATCCTATTAAACCTGGCACACTGTATATCCTAGACAAACATGACGAGCACCAGCTTCGCGCGAACAAAGGTGTTGATATGGTCATGGCCTGTGTGTTCAACCCACCGATTACTGGGCAGGAAACACACGATGAAAACGGTGTTTATCCATTAGTCGATTAACCGTCACGGGGCAGCCGGATGCTGCCCCTGTAAACCCAATCGACTCCCTAATTCATAAAAGCCCACAAGGAGCTCACATGAATCATACCGTTGAAAAGATCGGCGGTACGTCGATGTCAGCCTACGACGCTGTCATGGATAATATCTTTTTGTACCCGTCAAACCCGTACAACCGCATTTTTGTTGTTTCTGCTTACGCTGGCATCACGGATGCATTGCTAGAATGTAAGCGTTCGGGCAAGCCCGGCATTTATCGCCTTCTCGCCGCCAATAATCCAAAGTGGCGTGATGCGATGGACGAGCTAGAGCAACGTATGCTGCTTATTAATAGCAATATGTTCCCCGATCCTGTATACCGTGAACGTGCTGACAACTTTATCCGTCAACGCATGGAAAAAGCACATAGCTGTATCGAAGGTATACGCGAAACCTGTAACTATGGGCAGTTTTCTCTGGAAAGCTATCTCCCACAAGTTCGCGAGTTTCTCTCCTCTATCGGTGAGGCACACAGTGCGCACAACTCAACGCTACTGCTTGAGAGTGTGGGGATAAACTCACGATTTGTTGACCTCTCTGGCTGGGATAATCCCGATGAAGGCAAAGGCGACCTCAATACGGTGATCGCCAATGCCATGGAAGACATTGATTTCAGTACTGAGCTGCCCATCGTTACCGGCTACGTCTATTGTGATGAAGGTCTGATGAAGACCTATGACCGCGGTTACAGTGAAATGACATTCAGCCGTATTGCGGTGTTGACCAAAGCAAGCAGCGCGGTAATCCACAAAGAATATCACCTAAGCAGTGCCGACCCTCGCATTGTGGGTCCAGAACGTGTCCAGCCTATGGGTCTCAGTAACTACGATGTGGCTGACCAGCTGGCCAACTTAGGGATGGAAGCCATCCACCCTAATGCAGCCTCGGGGATGCGCGCCGTGGGTATCGAATTGGTCGTGAAAAACACCTTCGAGCCTGAACATGCGGGCACGGTGATCTCACACAAATATCGTCCAAAAGACAAAGAGATCGAGATCATTGCGGGTCGAGATAAGGTGCTAGCTCTCCATATCTTTGACCAATCAATGGTTGGGCATGTTGATCAGGTCAGCTATGACGTGATGGAAATCATTCGCGAAGAGAACGTGCAGCTCATCAGTAAAGAGATGAATGCCAACTCAATTACCTACTACTTAGACGGCAAAACAGCCAGTCAAGACAAGGTGATTAGTCGTGTTGAGAAGCTCTACCCGAAAGCGAAGATTACGGGTGAAATGGTCGCACTGATTTCTGTCATTGGTAGCCGCATCGACTCAAACCAAACCATGAGCAAGGGTATGCTGGCGTTGCTTGACGCGGAGATAAACCCTAAAGCGGCGCACTCATCAATGCGCGATGTGGATGTGCAATATGTAGTACTCGATAAATTCTACCATGCGTCAATTTGTGCACTACATGCTTGTTTTATTGAAGAGCCTACGCCTAAGCCAACCATTCGGGCCGCTTAGTACTCTCGGTGCACATGACAAGCAAGAAACCCTACCCCCTTACCTAAGGGGGTTTTTAGTTTTATAGGCTACCCTAGAACCTCTACTTACGATTAAAAACCAACCTAATCGCCTATCCGTGTTGATAAAGTCTATTTAAAAGGTAAAATTCCGCACTTTATCTGGAAAGCTGTAGTGCCTTTATGATCGATCCCAATATGCTCCCCGTTTACTTAACCGCCGTTGTCGCGCTTCTGCTGGTGCCCGGACCGGATATGTTGCTAATCGTGAGCGCCAGTCTTAGCTATGGCAGACGGGTTGGTATGGCCGCAAGCTTGGGTAATGCAACATCAGGATTGATCCTGACCGGGTTAGCCGCAACCGGCGTATCAGCCATGATTGCGATGTCGCCAACGGCCCTCACCATTCTGCAGTACGTAGGAGCCGCGTATTTGCTAAAAATGAGTATAGATATGTGGCGTGCCTCTCCAACAGACAGCGCCGAGCTCGCGCATCATCAAGGCATGGGCAAATATCTCTATAAACGCGCGGTGATGACCAACCTATTGAACCCAAAGGCACTACTGTTTTTTGTGTTGTTTTTACCGCAGTTTATTTCGCAGCAAATTCAAGCCTCGTCCAGCACGCAACTGCTAACGCTTGGGCTGCTCCTCAACATATTAGGGCTCGTTTTTAATCTGCTTTTAGTGGCGATAGTCGGCAAGCTTGGCAATGCAATGCTCACCAATACCCGAGTCCAAATGTATCAGCATAAAATAATGGCGCTCGTTTTTGCGGCGCTCGCTGCCTGGCTTTTTGCTCAACAATCCTTGTAATCCATCCGACGACCTGGGTGAAAAGCCAACGAACCAGACTCTGAGTGATAAAAATTCAGGCAGTTGTCTGATATATTATGCCCCTGTCAGTCGTATAACTGACATTGGCTCGTTGAAGGCGTTTTACGCCTTCACCTTTATCGGATGGATTCGGTCACGTGTTTAATCTTCACCTTCCCACACTTACCCTGGCTTACATCAGTGTGTTCTGGCTACTCACCATTGGCGTGTTGTTGATTGGGTGGCAATTTAATCAATACAAAGACATCAAGCTGTGGGGGCTGGCTTGTCTGCTGATCTCGACGGGCACGTCGGTGTATAACATTGGCAATGTCACTGAAACGTCGGGGCTCGTTTGGATAGGCACCACAGCCGCGATTTGCTCGCATATTCTGGTGTGGTTAGGAACGAAATCCTTCGTGGGCAAACCCTTGTCATGGCGGACGGCTTCGCTGGCCGCACTCTTAGGTGTAGGGGTTTATACACTCATTCTTGCCAATCATATTCCGCTTGCTCTCCGTATTACTTGGTATTGTGCGTTCTACGTGGCAATGCACCTTGCGGTTTTAATCCTCATTGTATGTAGTGGTCAAGAAAAACTGGCCACCGGTTTATAGTTAATCCAGTATTTTTCCTCTGCCAGGTTCGGACTCATACCGCTATTATGCTGATGTGGCCTAAGTTGGCTGTAATACCCGATTAAATATTTCAGTATATGCGCTTGAGCCTGCGAAAATGAACGGTAACCATAAGTCGGTACCCATTCTGTCTTCAAAAAACTGTAGTGGTCAAGAAAAACTGGCCACCGGTTTATAGTTAATCCAGTATTTTTCCTCTGCCAGGTTCGGACTCATACCGCTATTATGCTGATGTGGCCTAAGTTGGCTGTAATACCCGATTAAATATTTCAGTATATGCGCTTGAGCCTGCGAAAATGAACGGTAACCATAAGTCGGTACCCATTCTGTCTTCAAACTTCTGAAAAAGCGCTCCATTGGCGCGTTATCCCAGCAGTTACCTCGGCGGCTCAAGCTTTGCTTTATTTGCCGTTTCCAGAGTGTCTGACGGAACTTACGGCTCGTATAATGGCTACCCTGATCACTATGAAACATCACCCCTTTAGGGCGTCCACGGCTCTCATATGCCATTTTCAATGCGTTACTGGTTAACGTGCTGTCTGGTGACAACGACATTGCCCAGCSAACCGGTTTTCGTGCAAATAAATCAATAACGACAGCCAGATAAGCCCATCGACTGCCGGTCCAGATGTATGTGACGTCACCACACCAAACTTGATTTGGTGCTTCAACGTTAAACTGTCGGTCTAAATGGTTTGGTATTTCAACATGTTCATCGCCTGTCTTCTTGTATGTATGGCTGGGTATTTGGCAGCTCACTAAACCAAGCTTCTCCATCAGTTTACTGGCACGATAGCGGCTCAGCGGAACATCTTGATCCGTCGCCATTCGCGCAATACTACGCGCGCCAGCAGAGCCTTCACTGTCGCTAAAGAGCTTCTTGACCTTGGCTTCTTCCATGACTTTTTGGGCACATAYCGGCTTTTTTGAACGTTGTTGCCAGTGACGAAAGCTGCTGCGATGTACGCTAAATACCTGGCACAGCTTRTTAACTGGATAGCTCGTCTTGAGTTTCTCKATTATCGAGAATTGTTCAGAGAGTCGGACATCAAGAGAGCGGTAGCCTTTTTTAAAATGTCATTATGCTCCTCAAGGCGCGCCAGCTTTTTCTTTAGCTCCCGAATTTCAATTTGCTCTTGTGTGATGGGGGAAGCATGAGGCGTAACGCCTTGTTGCTCCTGTCTCAGTTGCCTTACCCACTTATCCATGGTGGATTTGCCCACGCCCATGGCAGTAGCTGCTTCGATAATCGTGTAGTTTTGTTCGAGAACAAGCTCGGCGGCTTCACGTTTAAATTCCGCGCTGAAAGTACGTCTTGTGCGTTTGGTCATGGTTTCACCTGTCATGCGATGAGGCGTATATTAACACCTCTAATCAGGTGGCCAAATTCACTATGCCACTACACCCATGGCAGTAGCTGCTGCCCATGGCAGTAGCTGCTTCGATAATCGTGTAGTTTTGTTCGAGAACAAGCTCGGCGGCTTCACGTTTAAATTCCGCGCTGAAAGTACGTCTTGTGCGTTTGGTCATGGTTTCACCTGTCATGCGATGAGGCGTATATTAACACCTCTAATCAGGTGGCCAAATTCACTATGCCACTACAATGTGACTAACAAGGCACCGATAAGCCCCATCACCCGTGCTGTTGAAATGACTTGCTTTTGCATGTTTATATCCTCATAAAAAACTTATTAGCGCGTCTTGTATGACACGCCAAACACCTTGAATTGCGAGGATATAATCTTATTAGTGACCATCCCCGTAAGCAGTGAGAGGATTAGAACATGGACAGAAAACCATCGGTATAGGACGATTCCTATTTTGTAGGGTAAGAAATCTGATTAAGCGGTAAATGGAAATAGCGTATCGTTCCAGCCCCGATCTTTTCCGAAATAAAAACCAGGCGTAGGTCGGCATAAGCGCCAGCACAATGTGAGTCATGAATACCCAAGCCGCCTGCGCGCCCGTTGCACGGCGCCATCGGACATTAAAGCCAAATATTACCCCCGCTCGTGACAGGTGCTGTAGATAAAGGGCCTAGGACCTAGGCACTGCTTCCCGTCCTTCTCCGTATTCAATATCCCGAATCAAGGTTGGACAAACACCAATGGCACCATTGGCGTAGGTCGGCATAAGCGCCAGCACAATGTGAGTCATGAATACCCAAGCCAGCTGCGCGCCATCCGACATTGATGATTAGAATTGGCACCGATAGTGACAGGCGCTGTAGACAAAGGGCCTAGGACCTAGGCACTGCTTCCCGTCCTTCTCCGTATTCAATATCCCAAATCAAGGTTGGACAAACACCAATGGCACCATTGGCGTAGGTCGGACAAGCGCCAGCACGATGTAAGCCTCGTTCCTCGATATAACTGGCGCGCCTCCGACATTGATGATTAAAATTGGCACCGATAGTGACAGGCGCTGTAGATAAAGTTCCTAGGTCCTAGGCACTGCTTTTCGCTCTTCCCCGTATTCAATATCCCGAATCAAGGTTGGACAAACACCAATGGCACCATTGGCGTAGGTCGGCATAAGCGCCAGCACAATGTGAGTCATGAATACCCAAGCCAGCTGCGCGCCATCCGACATTGATGATTAGAATTGGCACCGATAGTGACAGGCGCTGTAGACAAAGGGCCTAGGACCTAGGCACTGCTTCCCGTCCTTCTCCGTATTCAATATCCCAAATCAAGGTTGGACAAACACCAATGGCACCATTGGCGTAGGTCGGCATAAGCGCCAGCACAATGTGAGTCATGAATACCCAAGCCGGCTGCGCGCCCGTTGCACGGCGCCATCGGACCCCGATGTTAAAGATTAATCCCGATGTTAAATTTGGCACCGATCGTGACAGGCGCCCGTTGACAATGTGCCTATATCCAACAAGGTCCCGGGGCTTGGGTCACCTACGCCAATGGAATCACCGATATATAAACCAGGCGTAGGTGACACAAGCC
>NZ_MUET01000088.1:0-9571 GCF_001995685.1 Salinivibrio sp. IB282
CAGTAAGACTAATATCTTATTGATATAACTGATAAAAATAAAAAATCCCGCTTGATTTTCACCGAAGCGGGATTTTTACATGATATAAACGATAACTAGCTTTGGTAAACCATTCGCCACTCTCGCTCACCCGTATGAGGATCGGTTTGCTCGCGGTCGACCACAAATCCATGACGTAGATAAAAGGCGTAGCTGGCCTTGTTCTTCTGGTAAACGGTCAAATCAATGACGGTTTTTTGTTGCTTAGCATGCATCAACAACTGGCTACCCACGCCTTGCCCCTGCTTATGCGGCGCAACAAAGATCGCTGCCAATGTTTGACCATGCATAGCGTAGAATCCCTCGATGGCTCCATCTCTCTCTACCACCCACACTTCTGCCATCGGCAAATAGGCTGATCGCATCGCCTCACGCTGCTGATACCAAAAATCGTCATCAATAAAGTCATGCGCTTTTAATGATGCATTCAACCAGATATCAAGTACCGCATCGGTGTCCGCCGGACGCATACGGCGCAAACTATGTGGCGAGTTGGGGGTGGGTATCATGGCGCCTCCTGATTATTGGTCTGACAGCAGTGCAGGATTAGTCACTCGGTTCCTTACACCATGAGCATGGCGTTCATCAAATACATTGGCATGACACCAACGCTGCAAACTAGCAGTACCAACTTTCTTGACGTGTGGACGGACACGCCATGTGACTTGGAAAAGAGTGCCTTTGTGCGAATAGATTTTGATCAACTCAGCGCTTTGGTCATAAAGTGCAGTGCATGATCGACAGGATAGTCCGACAATGTCATCTGGCATTGATAGCCATGCTTTTCATAGAAAGGTTTGGCTTGAAAGCTTAAGGTATCAACGAACGCCATTTTACAACCCATCTCCTTGGCGTACTCTTCCAAGTTACTCAATAAGTGGCTCCCCACGTGGCGATGGCGGAAGGCATCATCGACCCAAAGGTATTTAATCAATAGCCATTGCCCCCACGTGTTGGCCACCACGCCACCGATACGTTCATCATTATCGTTATAGGCATAGCCGGCAAGAGAGCCTTCAGGAAGGCCAGCTAAAAACGGGGCATTGCTTTGCTGAAGCTGTTGGCGAATGGCGGTAATATTATCGTCACTCGGGCTCGCGTCCATGCGGTATTTCATCGGCTTAGCTATCCAGGCTGTTCAACACAGCAACGAGTATGCCTTGGGTGGCATGGACTGTCTGTGCCCATGCGCACCCTATTAACGATTACTCGTGATGGATCGGCTTTGCCGCCACAGAGCACTGCGTGGTGACAGTAAGTTTGGGCCAATGTGTCAGCCATTGCTTGTCATCAAGGCGGTGCTGAAAAACGTGCCATGGGCGGGCAGGATTATGGCTAAGCTTAAGTTCAAATAAAGATTGAACCCCAAAGGCGGCGATGACTTCGCAGCGTTGGTTCATATCAAGGCGCACCGCAATCGCGGTTTCTTTCTCCGGCCAAAAGCGCATTGCATCTAGCGTACTCGCGTAAGGAGGATCTTGGTGCTTCTCGTGCATTCGCGCCTGGTTACGTACCTGCCAAGTCATTTCTGGCATGGTTTTTTGCAGTAGCTGCTCTAAATATTGTTCGCGCTCTCTACTCGTCTCTTCAGGATCGTAGAAGACAACATCGATATCATTGAGCGCACTCGGGGCATATTTGTGCAACGCATCCCAAACCAGATTCCGGATAAATCCGGCAGCAATATAGCACTGAGGGAGGTTTAAAGCTTGAACACAGCGAAGCGCACGCATTCTTGCCGGATCAGCCTCAATCAAATCAATTAAGGCACGCCGATAGGTTTTCTGACATAAAAAGAACTGGTGCTGATGACGTTTACGGATCCGACGACGCTTCATGGGTTAATCACCGTGGCGGACGTGTTCATAAATTGAGCGTGATACATGGTAGTTGTACTGCCTGGCAATTTTTTGGGCCAAAAAAAGCTGTGGTAATTCAAATAGCACTAAACCAACCAAAATCAGAGCGAAATACGGCTGACTCATCACTAAGCCGATAACGGCGATCACCAATAACGTACATTCTACGATAAACAACCGGTACTTTCGCAAGTAAAGATGATGGAACCCCCCTAAGAAAGCCCAATTGAGTGCCGCATAAGTGTCTGGATCTTTCAGCTGTCTTGATTGCTCGGCAAAATAGCGTTTTTTCTGGCTTTGGGTCAAGCCGTTCACCTGCTTCCTCAGTGCTTCTTCTTGCGCCTCCAGCGCTTCAATCGGTTGGGTAAAACGCATTAAGGCACCTCATCGTGAATTTTTTCAATCGCATTGGGGTTATTACAGCGGCGAATGCGCGCCAATCCGAGTTGCCAGCCTCGGAGTGCGCCGTATCTTTCGATCGCTTGGCGCGTATACTCCGAGCAGCTCGGCTCGAAATTACACTCAATATTGAACCGTTTCTTTGATCCACCTTTAGCTTGGTAACGATGGATCAACGTAAGCGACAAATACTTGAGCATTAGCGACCTAGGGTGACAATCACGGCCTCACGCTGCCAAAACAGCATGTAACGTTTCTTTTCGATTACTTGAAAAACAACCTGCCAGCCATCTTGCGCGTATTGATTGAGTTCGGCTTCGAGGCGTTGCAACGGCAAGCCACTTGAGCCCAGCAATAAGGTGCCGCAACCACCTTCAACAATATGAACGACTTTGTACTCGGTAAACTGACTCATTTTTTCTCCTGACAGTTAAATGGATAAAAGGGAATGTCCGGCTGGCTATTAAACGACTCACTCTTCCATTAAAGGGTTGAGTTTGGCGGTGAGCACATGATCTTGCCAACGGCCATTAATTTTGAGGTAACGGCGTGCATAGCCTTCGCGTTCAAACCCCAGCTTGGTAAGTAGCCGCTCACTGCGCGTATTGTCGGGCAGATAGTTGGCCATCACGCGATGCAACCCAACCTGCTCAAAGACGAAACGGATACCTGCTTGGATGGCTTCGTGCATGTAGCCTTGCCCTTGATAATGCTTGTCAGCGGCATAACCTAACAGGCACGCTTGAAAGGCGCCGTGAACGACATTGGTGAAATTGCACACCCCTATCACATCGTCCCGTTCATGATGCAAAATCACAAACTTGAAGGCCTGCTGCTGTTGAAACAAATCGTTCGCTTCTTGCAGCGCGCGATGCCAATAGTCTTCGCGATAAAATGCGGCAGGACGTATGGGTTCCCATGGGGACAGATGAGCACGATTTCGCTGATAAAACTGCGCTACCATGTCGGCTTTTTCTGGGGGAAGCAARACTAATCTCGTCCTTGGCGTGCTTAGCACTTGGGCCTCCTTACATCGATTCGCGTGACGGACAGTACCAAAATCTATAAAAATGCCGCCTTGGAGGCGGCATCAGAGATTACCAGATATTCACCCGCTGATCTTCGGGCAAATACATGCCGTCACCTTCTTTTATATCAAAGGCTTCATAGAACGCAGGGACATTGCGCGGTGCACCAAGCACGCGATATTGTGGTGGCGCATGCGGACCCAACGATACGCGCTCACGCAGGGCATCTTCACGCATCTTCATTTTCCAGATCTGCCCCCAGCTGAGGAAGAATCGCTGCTCGCCGGTATAACCGTCCATCACAGGAGACGGTTCACCGTGCAACGATTTTTGATAGGCGCGGAAGGCGGTGGTCAAGCCGACTAAATCACCAATGTTTTCCCCCAAGGACACCTTGCCGTCAATGAACAAGCCCGGCAACGGTTCAAACTGGCTAAATTGCTCGGCCAGCTTTTGGGTGCGTGCATCAAAGCGCGCGCGATCCTCATCCGTCCACCAATTGGATAGGTTGCCATCGCCATCATAACGCGAGCCCTGATCATCAAAACCGTGCCCCATTTCATGACCAATCACCGCGCCGATACCGCCATAGTTCACGGCATCATCCGCATTCATATCAAAAAACGGCGGTTGTAAGATCCCGGCGGGGAACACAATCTCGTTAGCGGTTGGGCTGTAATACGCGTTGACCGTTTGTGGCGTCATGCCCCACTCTTTGCGATCAACTGGCGCACCAATCCGCGACAACATATCTTGATAGCCCCAGCGAGCAGCACGTTTGCTGTTGCCAATCAAGTCATCGGCGTTAATGGTCAGCGCACTGTAATCTTCCCATTGCTCTGGATAGCCGATTTTGGGCGTGAATTTACTCAACTTATCCAATGCTTTCGCTTTGGTTTCATCGCTCATCCACGCTAATGATTCAATCGAGTCTCTAAACGCGGCACGCAGGTTATCAATCATGGTTTCCATACGTGCTTTGGCTTGCGGCGGGAAGTAGCGGGCGACATATTCTTGACCAAGCGCTTCACCCAGCACCCCTTCGGTAGCTTGCACGCCCCGTTTCCAGCGGTCACGCTGCTCAGGAATGCCGTTGAGGGTTTTGGAATAGAACGCAAATTGACGTTCAACCAACTCATGGTTAAGGCGCGGCGCAAAGGCATTGAGCGTGCGAATGGTGAGATAATCTTGCCACGCTTGCAGGCTGGTTTGCTCAAACACCTGCCCTAATGCCTCAAAATAAGACGGCATGCGCACCACTACTTCATCGGCTTTGTCGATACCCGCGCGCTTGGCAAAGCGAGCATAATCAAACCTGCCCATGGCTTGATTAAGCGATTCAAGACTCATTTTGTTATAGGTTGCTTGGGCATCACGGCGTTTAGCGCGTGTCCAATGATGCTCTGCCAGTGTTTTTTCCAGCTGATAAATCCGATCTGCGCGTTGTTTGGCCTGATCATAGCCCGCTAAGCGCAGCATATCTTCGAGATAACTTTTATACGCGGTGCGGATACGCTCAGCGTCCTCGGTGTCTCGGAAATAATAGTCTCTATCCGGCAGGCCCAACCCACTTTGGCTCAGATATAGAGCGTTATAGTCAGGGTTTTTCGCATCGGCCCATGCATAAAAACTAAACGGGATCCCAACGCCAACTCGTCGCAAGTCGGCCATCGCGTAAATCAACGCAGGCTTCGAGGCAATCGCCGCAATACGATCAAGCTCAGGTTTGATTGGTGTCACCCCCAAGGCATCAATTTTGTCTTTGTCCATATAGCTAAGATAAAAATCACGCAGCTTTTGCTCATTGGAGCCAGGCTTGAGATCATCACGCGCCACCAGCTCATCAATGATGCCTTTCAGACGCTTTTCATTCTCTTCAGCTAAAATACGGAACGCACCATAGCTGGACATATCACTGGGGATTTGGGTTTGGTCGTACCAAGTGCCATTGACGTGACGGAACAAGTCATCCTGTGGGCGAACCGATAGATCAAAATCTTGCAGATGCAGACCTGATTCGCGCTGCACCTGAACCTGTGCGGCCTCAGCCGCCTGCACCGTAGTTGATGAAACGCTAAGCCCCATGCCGAGTACAACACTCAGTGCGACACGCGTCAGTAACAGACGTTTTTTCGGTGTTTTTATCATTTTCCTTTCCTATATGACTCAGTCACTTTCCCTGTTCACTACCGTGGTGATGCCCTCACGTCTAAATCGCGATTGAGCACCAAGCAGTGGTAATCTCGTCCTTCATCTTGCTCGGGTTCAAAATGGGAAATACGACAGAACCCTTGCTGATACCAGAATCGAAACGCGCGAATGTTTTCGGCGTAAACATTCACACCCATGCGTCGATAATCCCCATAAGCTTGCACGGTGTCAATCACGCTCGCAACCGCTTCGCTGCCATAGCCATGCTTTTGATATCGTGGAGAAATAGTGAGCATGGGCAGCCAAACACTCTGTGCATCGGGCGCATTGAGCGAGATTTGTAGATAGCCAATATCTTTACCGTCATGGGTCTGAATGCGACGAAGGTAAAAGGCTTCTTCTACGTCGGGCGCCTTTTTCTCCGCACTGTCGGCAATTAATGATTGGTAGGTGGATAACGACCAAGGTTTAAACGTGGGATCTTGATATTGCAGATGCTGATTTTGCTCAAAAAGCGCTTTGACACGCTTTGCATCGCTATATTCAAACGGACTAAAACACAAACGCTTAGAGCGCCATGTAGCTGGGAACATGCTCAATTCCTATTCTATCAGCGCATACATTGATTGATATCGCGCTACGTACCTTATCCAGACTGTATTTTAATCGTTTCGCTGCCATGTAGGGATAGTTATGACGACATGGCCGCGAGGTGCGTTTTCTCATACATCGATAATAAAAGCATACCGATGCTGGTGCACACGCGTTATTCACTAACGACCAATGGTGCGGCATGAGCTCGCGGATAGTTTTAAAAACTAGCTGGTTATCTGGCGTAGAAATCGCGGCTTTTGCACGATTATCGTGCCCAAAAGAGGTAAATACGTGGCTTGCGCTTTTCTGTTTTTCGAAAAAATAAAATCCCTAATATGGTGGCTACGTTTCGACCTCTCCAGAGACACACCGATGGATGATAAYGCTCGGCAACTGCTTAACCATCTATGCCACGGCTATGACCAATTGGCCCAACGTCACCAGACGCGCGCTTTTCCAGAGCTCTCCACCGCGATCAAGCACCCACTCGGCTATTGTCTGATTCACTGTCCGATCGGTAGTCAGCGATTATCGATTGTTTCGCTACAATTTACCCCCAGCGTTCGCGGCCAAGGGGTGCTGACGGCGTTTATCGATTATATTCAAGCGCATCCGCATCACTACCGCGGCATTGAAGTTGCCACCATTCAAAATCAAAGCTTAGCGAAACGGCTACTGGCACTGGGTTGGCGATATAAGTCTGCCCTAACCAAGCTATTTCGCGCCAACACCCCCACCTTGGTGCATGATTTCTAATCAAAATACGGAAGTTTTCGCTAAGTAGGGTTCCTATTATTAGCAACGTCTTATTATTCCCAAGGTATTACAAATAAGCGTCAAACCCAGTTCGTCAAGCGACGGTTACTTAAAGCAGACTTCCGCCCAACGCGCTAAGCCCGCGGTAACTGAACCAAAGTAGTCGCCACTCACTAAAGGAATGTTCGGCAGCTCTGCTTGTACAGCCTCCCGTAAGAAGGGCGAGCGTGCCGAGCCACCTGTCATAAAAATCACGTCGGGCTTTACACCGGCCTGAGCGACCACATCGTGCACTAAGGCGATCATCTTACGTTTGGGCGCCTCAATCGCATCAATCATGTTATCGCGCGTTACATCAACGTCCACGCGCTCGGAGAACAATTGAATACCCGCTCGGTATGCGGCTTGATCCGACAACGCAATCTTTGCCTCTTCCGCACGACGGACAATGTTGTGACCCAGTGACTCGTGATACACCTCAAGCAAACGGGCCAGTTTATGTGGCTCTTGCGCTTGCTTGTGCAGCCCTTTGAGCACCGCCAAGTTTTCAAACGCATAGAAATCGTTTTGCGCTTGTACGTTGTTAATCGCGATGGGGTTGGAAAACTGCGTAATCGGCATCTCAATGCCAGACTCCATTTTGCTACCCATCCCAAACGGGAACATCATTTGTTTGAATGCCAACGCAATATCTAGATCATTACCGCCAATACGCTGGCCTTTGTGCGCTAACAAACTTGCACTGCGATCGCTACTACCGCGCCATGATGGCCCCATCTCAATCAACGAACAGTCTGTGGTCCCCCCACCGATATCGACCACGAGAACGATTTGGTCTTCGCTCAGTGTCGCTTCATAGTCTAGGCCAGCAGCGACTGGCTCAAACTGAAATTCAACCTGTTTAAAGCCCGCCCGCTTAGCCGCATTGTGCAATATACCTTCGGCTTGGTGGTTTGCCGTCTCGCCCCCACGGCCTTGAAAGTTGATCGGCCGACCAATCACCGCATCATGAATACTCTGTTGGGTTTGGTGTTCGGCTTGCGTTTTGATGTTATCCATCATTGCGCATACGAGGTCTTCAAAAAACCGAAGCTGGGCATCACGTAAACCTGACGCGCCAAGGAAAGATTTAGGCGATTTCACGTAGTACATATCGCGCGGATCATCGAGATAACGATCGAGCGCCGCTTGACCAAACGCCATGTCCTCCGCCTCAAGTTCAATGCTTTCCTCTCGGTTTACATGAATGGCGCGGCGCAACATCTGCTCGCCAATCGTATCTAGCGGCTTGATGCCCCGATGACGAAACAGATACTCAGACACAGATTCGCGTGTAGGTGCGGCAAGGGAGGAAGGAATAAACGTGCTGTCCCCTTCTAGACGTAACAGCGTCGGCTGACCGTTCTCAATCTTCGCCACCGAACAATTGGCTGTACCATAGTCAAAGCCGATATACATAAATCCCTCTCACCGCAGAAAAAGTCGGCAATGCTACCTCAACCGTCGCGGGATTTCTAACATCCGTCTACAGAGACCAATCAGTCGCGGCGTCGCTGCGAAACGCCACGCGTTGACAGTCCCTTTTGAGGCGTTTGTTAGCTGCCCTACTTGCATCTAGTGTTTAGTTTCTTTTGCCGGAAAGTCTTCAACATTTCCTCGTGCCTCACATCCAAATATATACTCGCCATCTTGCTCTCTAACCCAGTGATTCCCAACAGCCCTCAAGTCATCTGAAAACTTCGACTTTTTCCGCTTAACTAGCCGTTTAACTTCAATTTGAGCTTGCTTTGGTCCTTCTCCCAACCGCTCAATTAGCTCGCGTTCAAATTCATCTGTTTTATTCCAAACGTCGATCACCACAGCATTCCATGCCGCTATTACGATGGAAATCGCCGCTTCGAACTCTTCCTTCGAGTGGCCGTCGGGCAACTGAAGAATAATTGATTTACCAAACTCCAGAATTGTATGTGATATTTTTGTATTTGGAATCATCGCTTTGCCTGATTTCAGCTAACGCCTCAATCAGCCGAAGCGCTAGCGGTCGACTGCATTGATTGGTTATGTGTTTTATCTGAGGCACCGAGATTACCGCTTTCTGCTTCTTTTTTTGACTTGTCCCACTCTTTCTTTATCAGTTTCTGCATTGTCAATTCGAAGCATTCAATTTCGTCATCAATAGTAATCGGGACATTTTTATCTGAGTCGACTAAACCTTTAAACGTCCTGAGGAGGGTTAGAAGTTTCTCATCATATTCATGCCCCTTTTTGGGGTTGAGCCGAAGCCTAATTTTGACTCGCAGTTTATGGAACTCAGAAATGTCCTCTTGACGTCGTTCATTCTTGATCTGATGTAAAAGCGACACGAACTCTGAGGTCAAATCGCGCATGTCACTTCGCCACTGAGCTCGCTCAGTTGTAATTACCTGGGTTAAAACAGTTAGCTGAGTGTCTTTGTTTTTGCCAAAAGTGCTCAGGATAGAGCCTATGAACCCCAATACTGCGCCGACTAAAGCCCCCACAAACCCGAAAACTGCATTTTCCATCTTAACTTTATACTCCAAAACTAAAAGTACACATAACGCCCAGCGAAGGGGCAACTTTGTAGCGCAGCGGAAAAGTTGTCCCGCTTGCGCTGCTTGTTAGCTTGATCAATATTTGGGTAAGAACCGTATTCCATACGGAGTTTCCTTCACTTCAAATGTAGTGCTCTCCAAAGGATTTTGTAGATATTGTCTATCAGTAGAT